>NZ_BSPX01000014.1:0-69452 GCF_030161255.1 Zoogloea oryzae | reverse complement strand
CTGCTCGGATCGCGGCTCACGCTGCCGGTCCCGCAGCCGGCGGCCGGGGGCAGGGCGCCGCGCCGGCTGGTCGAGATCGCCCGCCAGGGGCGCTTCCGGCTGGCGGTGGCGGGTGGGGCGATCGGTTACGGGGTGATGGGCCTGCTGATGACCGCCACGCCGCTGGCCATGCTGTGCGCGCGGCACGACTTTGGCGCCACTACCGCGGTGATCCAGTGGCATCTGGTGGCGATGTTTGCGCCGGGCTTCGTCACCGGCGCGCTGATCCGCCGCTTCGGGGCGTCGGCGGTGATGTTCGGCGGCGGGGCGCTCAATCTGGCCGGCATCGCCTGGGCGCTGGGCGGCGACGCGATCAGCGATTTCGGCATCGCGCTGGCCCTGGTGGGCGTGGGCTGGAACTTCCTCTACGTGGGCGCCACCACGCTCCTCACCGACGCCTGTCGCGACGAGGAGCGCCCCGCGGTGCAGGCCTTCAACGACAGCGCGGTGTTCCTCACCGTCACGCTGGCCACGCTGTTTGCCGGCAGGCTGGTGGATGTCCTCGGCTGGGAGCGGGTCAATCTGCTGGCGGCGGTGCCCGTGGTGCTGCTGATGGCGGCGATCGCGATGGGCGGGTTGCGGCGCGGCATGCTGGCGTCGGCCCGGTGATCTCCCGTATCCTGCGCGGCTTCCGTTTCACACGCTTTGCCCTGCCATGACTGCCCACGCCCCTGGCCGCCCGGTGCGCGCCGTGTTGTTCGATCTGGACGGCACCCTGCTCGATTCCATCCCCGATCTGTCCGAAGCCTGTCACCGGATGATGGTCGAGTTGGGCCGCGCGCCCCATTCCATCGACACCATCCGCACATTTGTCGGCAAGGGCATGCTCAACCTCGTGCGGCGCTGCCTGGCCGAGCACGGCACCGCCAGCGATGCCGAGATGGCCGAGGCGGTGGCGGCCTTCCAGCGCCACTACACCGAGGTCAATGGCCTCGCCACCACGATCTACGAAGGCGTGGTGCCGGCGCTGGCGGCGCTGCAGGCGCAGGGCGTGGCGATGGCCTGCGTCACCAACAAGCCAGCCGCCTTCACCGGGCCGCTGCTGGAGCGCATGGGCATCGCCGGCTACTTTGGCGCCACGGTGAGCGGCGACACCCTGCCCGAGAAGAAACCCCACCCGGCGCCGCTCATCCACGCCTGCGAACTGCTGGGTGTGACGGTGGCGGAATCGCTGATGATCGGCGACTCGGCCAACGACGCCGAAGCCGCCCGCGCCGCCGGCATGCCGGTGCTGCTCGTCACCTATGGCTACAGCGAAGGCATGCCGGTGGACAGCATCGAATGCGACGGGCTACTATCCAGCCTTGTCGATGCGCTCCCGCGCATCCGCTGACTCATCGGACCACCCCGATCCCATCGTGACCCCGAAGCGCATGACTTTCGTACAGGAGTTCCCTGCCGTTCGTATCCCCACCCCCGGTGGATGCGGCGGCCGGTCATGGCTGGGCTGCTAAGCCCCGTCTGAACCTGTCACGAGCAGCCCTCGTGATACCCTCGCGAAAAAGCATCATGTCCTTCCGGAGTCTCCATGACCGAAGCCGAATTCCAGGCCCTGGCCGACCAGGGCTATAACCGCATTCCGGTTACGCTCGAAACCTTTGCGGATCTCGACACCCCCCTCTCTGTTTACCTGAAGCTGGCCAACGCGCCCAACACCTACCTGCTCGAATCCGTGCAGGGCGGTGAGCGTTTCGGCCGCTACTCGATCATCGGCCTCGCCGCCCCCACGCGCATCGAGGTCCACGGCCGTACGGTGCTGCTGCTCACCAACGATCGGCTGGTCGAACGCCGCGACTACGGCGACCCGATCTCGTATGTGGGCGAGTTCATGCAGCGCATCAAGGTGCCGCCGCGGGATCATCTGCCGCGTTTTGCCGGCGGCCTCGTCGGCTGCTTCGGCTACGACACCGTGCGCTACATCGAGCCGCGCCTCGCCAAAACCGAAAAGACCGACGAGCTCGGCACCCCCGACATCCTGCTGCTGCTGTCCGAAGAGATCGCCATCGTCGATAACCTCTCCGGCAAGCTCACCCTGGTGGTGTATGCCGAGCCCGAGGTGCCCAACGCCTACAAGCGCGCCCAGAAGCGCCTGAAGGAGCTCCTCGGCAAGCTGCGCGAGCCGGTCAATGTGCCCGCCGATGTGCGCGCCGCGCCCACCGAGGCGGTGTCGAGCTTCGGCGAAGACGCCTTCAAGGCCGCCGTGCAGCGGGCCAAGGACTACATCGTCGAAGGCGACATCATGCAGGTGGTGCTGTCCCAGCGCATGAGCAAGCCCTTCGGCGCCACGCCGCTGGCCCTGTACCGGGCGATCCGCAGCCTCAACCCGTCGCCCTACATGTTCTATTTCAACTTCGAAGAGTTCCAGGTCGTCGGCGCCTCGCCTGAGATCCTGGTCCGCCTCGAAGACAACAACGTCACCGTGCGTCCCATCGCCGGCACCCGCAAGCGCGGCGCCACCCACGACGAAGATCTCGCCCTCGAAGAGGAACTGCTGGCCGACGAGAAGGAGCGGGCCGAGCACCTCCAGCTCCTCGACCTGGGCCGCAACGACTGCGGCCGCGTGGCCACCACCGGCAGCGTCAAGGTCACCGAGCGCTTTACCGTCGAGCGCTACTCCCACGTGATGCACATCGTGTCCAACGTCGAAGGCAAGCTCAAGGACGGGCTCGACGCCCTGGCCGTGCTGCGCGCCACCTTCCCGGCGGGCACCGTGTCGGGCGCGCCCAAGCTGCGGGCGATGGAGATCATCGACGAGCTCGAACCCACCAAGCGCGGCATCTACGCCGGCTCGGTCGGCTATCTGGGCTTCCACGGCGACATGGATCTCGCCATCGCCATCCGCACCGCGGTGGTCAAGGACGGCAAGATCCACGTCCAGGCGGGCGCCGGCATCGTCGCCGATTCCGATCCCCAGTCCGAGTGGCAGGAAACCCAGAGCAAGGCCCGCGCGATGCTGCGTGCGGCCGAGATCGCCGAAGCCGGCCTCGACACCGCGCTGTGAACACCATGCAAAAGGCCGCCCGCAGGCGGCCTGGTGCAGCGCGGGTGAGGGGGTCAGAACGCGATGCCGACCTTGGCCTGAACCAGCCAGTTGTCCGCGCCCTGCTGGCCGGTGGCGATCGTCTTGCCGACGGTGTCCTGCCAGCGCGCGCCAAGGCCCAGGTTGAGCTGGCCCATGCGGTAGTCCAGATCGGCGCCCGCCTGCCAGGCGAACATGTCCACGGTGCGGTTGCCCGCGTCGGCCTTCACCCAGCCGATGCCAGGGCCGATGCCGAAGGTCACGTCCTTCGCGACGGGGATCGTCCAGCGCGGGTTGAGTTCGACGGTGGTGAGGTCAAGCCCGCCCTTGTCGAACTTGTTCACCGACAGCTTGGTGCGCACCACGCCGGTGGGCGTCTGGATCAGGCCGCAGTTCATGGCCAGCTCCAGGCCCCAGGCGTCGCCGCTCTTGGCGTGCTGCGGGTCCATGATGCCGCCGGTCACCGACGCCACGAAGTTCGGGGCGTAGCCCTTGTCGGCAATCGGCAGGAACTGCCAGTCGCCGGCGAAGGCCGGGGCGGTGAGGGCCGAAAGGGCGGCGGCGATCGTCAGGACGCGGGTGGTTTTCATCGTTCTTCCTCGGGTGTTGTTGGAATGTGGTCCGATCTTTCCACACCCGCCGACCGCCTGTCGGTAACCAAGGTTACAAACATTTGCCGGGCCCGCGCCGCGCTGCGCCGGGCCGGCATCAAGTCAGAACAAGCCAATGCGCCCGCCCGGAGCGGCGCCGGCGCCCAGCGAAAGGATGCCTCGTCATGCTGCTGATGATCGACAACTACGACAGCTTTACTTACAACCTCGTCCAGTACTTCGGCGAACTCGGTGCCGACGTGCGGGTGTATCGCAACGACGAGATCACCGTCGAGCAGATCGCCAACCTCAAGCCGGCCCAGATCGTCGTCTCGCCCGGCCCCTGTTCGCCGGCCGAGGCGGGCATCTCGGTGGCGGCCATCCAGGCCTTCGCCGGCAAGATCCCGCTGCTCGGCGTGTGCCTGGGCCACCAGAGCATCGGCGCCGCTTTTGGCGGCAGGATCGTCCATGCCAAGCGCCTGATGCACGGCAAGGTGTCGCCGGTGCATCATCTGGACAAGGGCGTGTTCAAGGGCCTGCCCAACCCGCTCACCTGCACCCGCTATCATTCGCTGGCCATCGAGCGCGAATCCCTGCCCGACTGCCTGGAGGTGACCGCCTGGACCGATGATGGCGAGATCATGGGCGTGCGCCACAAGACGCTCGAGGTCGAAGGCGTGCAGTTCCACCCCGAATCGATCCTGACCGAGCGCGGCCACGACCTGCTGCGCAATTTCCTCGAACAATCCAAAGCCTGACCGGAGCCGCCATGTCCATCACTGCCCAGGAAGCCCTGCAACGCACCATCGAACATCGGGAAATCTTCTACGACGAGATGCTGTCGCTGATGCGCCAGATCATGGCCGGCGAAATCTCGCCGGTGATGACCGCGGCCATCCTAACCGGCCTGCGCGTCAAGAAGGAAACCATCGGCGAGATCGCCGCGGCGGCCACCGTGATGCGGGAGCTGTCCACCAAGGTCATCGTGCCGCCGCCCAATGATCACTTCCTGGACGTGGTGGGCACCGGCGGTGACGGCTCCCACACCTTCAACATCTCCACCGCCACCATCTTCGTCGCCGCGGCAGCCGGCGCCCGGGTTGCCAAGCACGGCGGGCGCAGTGTCTCGAGCAAGTCCGGCAGCGCCGATGTGCTTGAGGCCCTGGGCGTGAACATCAACCTCAAGCCCGAGCAGGTGGCCGAGTGCGTCGCCCGCACTGGCATCGGCTTCATGTTCGCCCCCAACCACCACAGCGCGATGAAGAACGTCGCGCCGGTGCGTCGCGAGATGGGCGTGCGCACGATCTTCAACATCCTCGGCCCGCTCACCAACCCGGCCAGCGCGCCCAACACCCTGCTGGGCGTGTTCCACCCGGATCTCGTCGGTATCTGCGTGCGCGTGATGGAGCGCCTCGGTGCCAAGCACGTGCTGGTGGTGCATGGCCGCGACAGCATGGATGAGGTGTCGCTGGGCGCCTCCACCCTGGTGGGCGAGCTCAAGGACGGCCAGATCCGCGAATACGAGATCCACCCCGAAGACTTCGGCCTCACCATGATGTCGAGCCGCAACCTCAAGGTGGCCGACGCCGACGAATCCAAGAGCGTGCTACTGGGCGTGCTCGACAACAAGCCGGGCGCCCCTCGCGAGATCGTCGCCCTCAACGCCGGCACGGCGCTGTACACCGCCAATCTGGTGGATTCCATCGGCGAAGGCATCGTGCGTGCCCGCGAGGTGCTGGCCTCCGGCGCCGCCCGGGCCAAGCTCGAGGACTTCGTCGCCTGCACCAAGTCCTTCGCGTAAGCCGCTCCCATTCAGAGAACCTCCATGTCAGACATCCTCAACAAGATCCTCGCCGTGAAGCACACGGAAGTCGCCGCCGCCCGCGCCGCGGTGTCCGACGCCGCGGTGCGCGAGCTCGCCGCCGCCCAGACCCCGGCCCGGGATTTCGTCGGCGCCATGCGCGCGAAGATCGCCGCCGGCCGCGCCGCGGTGATCTCCGAGATCAAGAAGGCCAGCCCCTCCAAGGGCGTGATCCGCGCCGACTTTCGCCCCGCCGAGATCGCCGCCAGCTACGAGAAGGCCGGCGCCGCCTGCCTGTCGGTGCTCACCGACCGCCAGTTCTTCCAGGGCGCGCCGGAATACCTCCAGGCCGCCCGCGCCGCCTGCGGCCTGCCGGCCCTGCGCAAGGATTTCCTGGTCGATCCCTATCAAGTGTACGAAGCCCGCGCGATGGGCGCCGACGCCATCCTGCTGATCGCCTCGGCCCTCAGCCTTGCCGAGATGCAGGAGATGGAAGCCATCGCCGAAAGCCTCGGCCTCGGCGTGCTGGTCGAAGTCCACGACGGCGCCGAACTGGACGTAGCCCTCCATCTGCGCACGCCGCTCATCGGCATCAACAACCGCAACCTGCGCACCTTCGAGGTCAGCCTGCAGACCACGCTCGACTTGCTGCCGCGCATCCCCGCCGAGCGCATCGTCGTCACCGAATCGGGCATCCTCGCCCCGGCCGACGTGGCCCTGATGCGCGAGCACAAGGTCAATGCTTTCCTGGTGGGCGAAGCCTTCATGCGCGCCGACGACCCCGGTGCCGGCCTCGCCGCCCTGTTCGGCTGACCGATGAGCGACACGCCGGAGCCGTCCGGGCCGGCCCCGCAGGATCCAGCCCCGCCGCCGCCCCGTCCGGGCTGGGGGCGTGGGCTGCTGCGCGGCCTGCTGGCGGCGCTCCTTGCCGGCATCACCGTCGCCATCGTGCTGGTGGGCTGGCTGGGCGGCACCACCTCCGGCCTTGGCATGCTGGTGGATTTCGTCGCCCGGCTGTCGGGCGGCGTCGTCACCTTCGAGAAAGCCGACGGCTACCTGCTGGGTGATCTGCACCTGGGCCTGCTGCGCGTGCGCACGCCCACCCTGCAGGTGGATGTGCATGACCTGGCCCTCACCTGGAACCCCGCCGCGCTCACCCGCGGCCGGCTCGACATCGCCCGCCTCGCTGCCGCCGACGTGCAGGTGGCCAGTGCCCCCAGCGACGCGCCCTCCACGCTGCCCGACAGCCTCGCGCTGACCGCCGCCATCGCCATTGACCACTTCGAGATCGGCCGGCTGCGGGTTGGCGAGCTTGCAGACGGCACGCCCGCCGCGCCAGACATCGAATTCACCGCCCTGGCCGGCGCGCTGCAATCCGACGGCCGCCACCACCGGGCGACCGGCCTCAAGGCCACCGCGCCCTTCGGCCAGCTCGCCGCCGACGCCGAACTCGACGGCCAGCAGCCTTTCCCCCTCAAGGCCAGCGCCAGCCTCGCCACCCGCCACGCCGACGAGGCCTGGACGGTGAGCGCCAAGGCCGGCGGCGACCTGCAGAAGCTGCTGCTGGATGCCACCATCGCCGGGGCCGGTGTTGATGGCACGGCCGCCATCGTCGCCACGCCCTTTGCCAGCCTGCCGCTGCAATCGGCCAAGGCCCACCTCAGGGGCGTGGACCCGAAGCGCTTCCACCCGGACGCGCCCACCGCCACCCTCGACATCGACGCCGATCTCGTCCCGTCCGCCGCCACCGACAAGCCGGCCGCCACCGACTGGGTGGTGAGCGGCCCGGTGCGGATCGTCAACCGCGCCCCCGGCAGTTACGATGCCGGCGCGCTGCCAGTCGAATCCCTCGCCACCGCCCTGCGTTGGGCCAATGGCGAGCTGGCCCTGGCCAACCTCGACCTGCGTCTGCCCGGCAACGGCCGCGCCGAAGGGGCGGCCCGTTGGCAGGCGCCCAAGCCCGGTACTGCCACCGAGCCCGCTGCCGGCTTCGGCAAGGTCGATGCCGGACTGCGCATCAGCAACCTCGACGCCCGCAAGCTCGACAAACGCGCTGTGACCACCCGAATCGCCGGCCGCATCGACGCCACCGCCGACGCCGATGTGCAGACCCTCAGCGCCGACCTGCGCGACCCGCAGCTCGCCCTGCGCCTCGACGCCCGCCACGCTGCCGGCCTCGTCACCATCGACAAGCTCCTCGCCACCGCCCGCGCCGCCAAGTTGGAGGCCACCGGCAAGCTGGCACTGGATGCCGCCGGCGCCTTCGAAGCCACCGGCCGGCTCGACCGCTTCGACCCCCGCGCCTTTGTGACCACCGCGCCCACCGCCGACCTCAACACCCGTTTCACCCTCAAGGGCAAGCGTGCGCCCCAGCTCGCCGGGCGGCTCGATTTCGATCTGGCGCCCAGCACTCTCGAAGGTAAGCCCCTGGCCGGCCGCGGCGTGCTGGCGGTCGAGGGCATGCGCCTTGCCGATGCCGATGTGGCCCTCACCCTGGCCGGCAACCGGCTCGTCGCCAAGGGCCGCTACGGCAAGCCCGGCGATGCCCTCGACCTGAACCTCGACGCCCCGGCGCTTGCCGCCCTCGGCCACGGCCTCGGGGGCAAGCTGCGCCTGGCTGGCGTGCTCCGGGGCAGCATCGATCACCCGGCGGGGGATTTCGAGCTCACCGCCGAGCAACTCGCCGTTGGTGGCGTCCGCATCGACGCCGCCAACGGCCAGGGCCGCATCGCCGAGGGCCGAAACGGCAGCATCGCCGTGGCCCTGTCGGTGGCCGGCCTGCGCACGCCGGCCAAGGACGGCAGCGCCAGCGACGCGCTGCTGCGTCGGGCGAGCTTCGTCTTCGACGGCACCCGCGCCGCCAACACCGCCCGGCTGGAGGCCTATGCCAACGGCTCCACTTCCGTCGTCGCCACCCTGGCCGGAGCGCTCTCCGACGGTCCCCGCTGGCAGGGCCGGCTCGAGAGCTTCCAGCTGCGTGGCGACGATCGCCTCACCCTTGCCGCGCCGGCGCCCCTGCTGCTGTCCGCCGAGGAGATCACCCTGGGCGCGGCCGAAGTGCGCGGCGTGGCCGGCGGGCGTTTCCGGCTCGACGAGACCCGCTGGCAGGCCCGGCATCTGGTCGCCCGGGGCAGCGTCAGCGGCGTGCAGGTCGGGGTGAATCTCGATCCGGCCACCCGAAAGGTGCAGTCCCGCGGCAACTCGCTGCAGATCGGCGGCGAATGGAACGTGGACATCGGCGAGCAGGTGAATGGTCTCGTGCGCGTCTTCCGCGAAAGCGGCGATCTGGAACTGCAGGGCGATTCGCCGGTGCAGCTGGGGCTGGACGAGCTGCAGCTCACCGTGAGCGCCGCGTCCAACCGCATCGCCTTCGGCTTCTCGGCCCACGGCAGCCGGCTGGGCAGCGCATCGGGCGCCGGCACCGCGCTGGCCGAGCGCATCGCCGCCTTCCCCGTGCGGCTGGTGCCCGGCGCGCCCCTGCTGGGCTCTGCGCGGCTCGACATCCCCTCCATCGCCTGGGCCGGCCCGCTGGCCGATCAGAACCTCAAGACCGACGGCAGCCTGAAGGGCGAATTCTCCCTCGCCGGCACCCCGGCCAGCCCCGAAGCCGCCGGCCGCATCCGGGGCGACAAGCTTTCCTTCGTGATGGCCGACCAGGGGCTGCACCTCTCCGGCGGCACCCTGCAGCTCGACTTCAACCGCGACCGGCTCAACCTCGAGGAATTCAGCTTCGTCTCACCCAACCGGGTCAAACCCCGCGAAGGGCGCATCGACCTGGCCCGGCTCACCGCCACGCCGGGCACCCTCAAGGCCAAGGGCCAGGTGCAGCTCGCCACCGGCGAAGGCCATTTCGACTTCCGCGCCGACCGCCTGCCGCTCCTTCAGCGGGTGGATCAGTGGCTGGTGCTGAGCGGCGAGGGCGAGCTCGCCACCGGCTGGAACTCCGCCCACCTCAAGGGCCGGCTGGCGGCCGATGCGGGCTTCGTCGAGCTCTCCCGCACGCCGCCGCCCAGTCTGGGCGAAGACGTGGTTGTGCTCGACCCTGCCCGGGGCGCCAAGCCCCAGGCCAGCCCCTTCAGCATGTCGGTGGATCTGGCGATCGGCCTGGGCGACGCGCTCTACGTGCGCGCTCTGGGTCTCGACACCCGCCTCGCCGGCGATCTGCGGCTGGCCTCCGGGCCGGGCCGGCCGCTGGCGGCCACCGGCACCATCACCACCGTGGGCGGGGTGTATGAGGGCTACGGCCAGAAGCTCAGCATCGAGAAGGGCATCATCACCTTCAACGGCCCGGTGGCCAATCCTGGCCTCAACGTGGTGGCGCTGCGCAAGGGCCTCACCGTCGAGGCCGGAGTGGGCATCACCGGCACGGCCCGCCGGCCGCTGGTGCGGCTGGTGTCGGAGCCCAACGTGCCCGACCCGGAAAAGCTCGGCTGGATCGTCCTCGGCCGTCCGCCCGATCAAGGCTCCGGCGGCGAAATGGCGCTGCTGGTGCCCGCCGCCCAGGCCCTGCTCGGCGATTCAGGCAGCGGCATGTCCGCCAGCCTCGCCCGCGCGCTGGGCTTCGACGAGATCTCGTTCGGGTCCAGCGTCGATGGCCGCAGCCGCGTGCAGACCAGCAGCGTCGCCACCGGCAGTGTCACCGGCACCGCCTCCAGCGCGTCGTCCAGCAACATCGACAGCGTGCCCGGGCAGGTCATCACCATCGGCAAGCGCCTCTCTGCGCGGGCCATGCTCTCCTTCGAGCAGAGCATCTCGGGCACGTCGAGCATCGTCAAGCTCACCTACCAGCTCACCCGCCGCATCGCCGTCATCGGCCGGGCGGGCAGCGAGAACGCGCTGGACGCGGTGTTTACGCTGTCGTTCAAGTAGGCCCCTGGCCAGTGCTTTGGGGCAACCGCCCATCCCGGCAGGCCGCCGGTGTCCATTCGGGATGCGCCTCGCGTGGCTTCACCCCGCCGCAGGATCAACCGCGACATCCCCGCGACGAGCTTGATGTCACCGCCCGCCTGCAGGAAGACTGCCGTGGGGGCCGCTGGCTAACGGGTGCGCTCGTCCGCCGTCTTGTCGCAGCAGAGCATTCGCAGCCTCCATGCCGTCATGAAAATCCACAGCGTGAGCGCCCCCGAAGCGAGCCGTTCATAGAGGCCGGTGTGGACATGCGTAGCCTCGCTCGCCGACATCAGTGCGAGAAAGATCAGGCCGGCACACCCGGAAGCAAACGAGTAGGCACTGAGCGGCTGCAGCCTCGCATCACCGCGAAAAAGAAGGGCGCCAAGCAGCGCGGCCGCGGCGAGTGCGAGGAAGGCACTCGTTGCCGACAGTCCGTGCAGCCTCTGGCTGAGCACTTCCGGTGCTGCACAGCCGGGTTCGCAGGAGAAGATTCCCGCGCCGATACGGCCGAGGCCGTCCACCGCGATGAGGGCCGCGACGAGCAGGGCAAGCCGGGGACGATCGCTGATGCGTGCCGCCGTCGCGTAAAACGCAGCCGCATAACCGACGATCAGGATTCCACTCGCAATAAAGCCGCCGAAGCGCATGAAGGTCCCGGTCGAACTGTCACGTTCGCCGAGTTCGCTGATGTACTGGCTGACATGATCGAAGCCGGGGCGCAGCTCCCCGGCAAGGAGGATTGCGGCAGCCCAGAGCAACGGGGCCAGCAGGCCGCAGAAAAGGCCGGCTCGGCGCAGGTTTGCGGTGCCCGTGCCGCACTGTGTTGGCCCGGTTTCGTCTGACGGAGAACGCATCACGGTCGGCTCCTGTCGGTGTTGCAGCGTCACGGTTCCGGAGCCGTGAGCCGGGTGTCCCGATTCTCTTTGCCGGCGCGACAGGGGGCTAGAAAGCGCTGCAGCCCATCGGCTGCAGCGCCTGACGATCAGGCCCCGCCGACAAACCCCTTGATCGCCTCCACCACCTTATCCGGATCGCTGATGTGGGGCAGGTGTCCCTTGGCGTCGATCAGGGTGAGCCGGCTGCCGGGGATGTTCGCGTGCATGTATTCGGCCACCGCGAGGGGAACGAAAAAGTCTTCCTGCGATTGCACCAGCAGGGCAGGTACGCGCACCTTGGCAAGCTCGTCCCGCTGGTCGGTCTGCAGCAGGGAGCACAGGATGGTGAGCATCAGCTCCGGCGGGATGCGGGCGATGGATTCGGCAAAGCGCGCTGCCAGCATCGGGCGGTCGGGGTTGCCCATGGCGGCAGCGGCGAGCCCCAGGGACCATTCGGTGTAGTTGAGGCGTACGGCCTTGTAGACCGAATTGATGTCGTCCACCGAGAAGCCGCCCGAATACCCGTCGGTGTTGGCGTAGCGCGGCGATGCGCCGATCAGCACGATCCGCTCGAACTGCGCGGGTCGCTCGACGGAAGCCAGCAATCCGGCCATGCCGCCCATGGAATGCCCCACCAGCGTGGTGCGGGCGCCGTCCAGTTCGAGGGCGGTGCAGATCTCGAGCAGATCCGCGGCGTAGCCCTTGATGTTCAGGTAGCGCAGCTGGTGTTCAAGAAAATACGGCTGCGTCGACGGCAGGCTGCCGGTGTTGTCGAAACACACCAGCCGGTAGTCGCCGGCAAAGGCCGGGGTGATCTGGTTCCAGCTGCTCTGGTCGGTGCCCAGGCCGTTGATGAAGATGATCGTTCGCGCTGCTGCCGGGTTGCCGGTCACGGTGACGTTGTTGCGGGAGAGCAGGTTCACGGGCACCTCTGTGAGGGTTTGATCGCAGGCGCGACGCAGGATTGTACGTTCGGCCGGGTTCGTTCCGGATGGTTCCGTAACGCGTGGATCGGCGCCCTGCGGGCCGCTCCGGGCCTGTGGCGCGTGGTCGGCCCGGCGCCCTTGACCCAGATCATTGCTCCCGCTGCAGCCGTCAGGCCAGATGCCTGACCTGACCCCGCGGAGGCTTTCCATGTCCGATCAGCTTGTCCCCTGTCGCATCGCCGTTGCCACTGTCTTCACCGCCGTCGCTGACGGGTGGGCGGCGTTTCGCGAGCGTCCGGCTTCGGCCGTCGCGTTTGCGGCGGTGTTCGCGGTCATCGGGCTGGGCATCTTCGGGGCGCTGGCCTATTTCGGGTTGTCGGCGATGATGCTGCCCTTTGCCGGCGGCTTTCTACTGGTGGGGCCGGCGGTGCTCGCGGGGTTCTTCGGGTTGCGGCGGGCCGGGGCGGCGGGGCGGCGTCCGGGTTTTGCGGATGTGCTGGCGGGCTTCCGGCAGGCGCCGCGGGGGCTGTGGGTGCTGGCCGGCGTTTGCACGCTGCTCCTGCTGATCTGGCTTACCGATGCTGCCACGGTGTACAGCTTCATGATCGGTGGCACGACACCGGATGCAGGCCAGGTGGCGCGTTTTCATGCGTGGACCAGCCTGATGGGCGCGGTGCTGGCGTTCATCGTCTTCAACATCACCGCTTTTGCGGTGCCCCTGCTGTTTGATGGCCGGGCTCAGCTGGTCGGCGCGGTGACGGCCAGCGTGCGAGGGGTGTTCACCAACCCCAGGCCGATGCTGGTGTGGGCGGTGCTGCTGGCGGGGGCGATCATCGCTACCATCCTGTTTCCGCCGCTCCTGCTGGTGTCGCTGCCGTGCCTCGCGTTTGCGTCGGATCTGCTTTATCTTCAGGTCTTTCCGCCGGCCGGGGGCTGAGCGGAGCCCCAGCCTGGAGAGACAACAATGAGCGAAAAGACGAACGAGGTCGCCATTCTGGCGGGCGGCTGCTTCTGGTGCATCGAGGCGGTGTTCCTCGATGTGGCGGGGGTGAGCGCGGCCCAGTCTGGCTATATCGGCGGCCATCTGGACGCGCCCAGCTACGAGCGGGTGTGCGATGGCGACACCGGCCACGCCGAGGCGGTGCGCATCGAGTTCGATCCGGCGGTGATCGCCTATTCCGATCTGCTCGACATCTTCTTCGCGATCCACGATCCGACCACGCCCAATCGCCAGGGCAACGACGTGGGCACCCAGTATCGGTCGGCGATCTTCACCACCAGCCCGGAGCAGGACGCCATCGCCCGGGCCAAGATCGCGCAGCTGGCCTTCGAGGGGGCGTTTGATGCGCCCATCGTCACCGAGGTCGAGCCCGCCGGCACCTTCTGGCCGGCCGAGCCCTATCACGACAACTACTTTGCCCGTAACGGCCGCCAGCCCTACTGCCAGTTTGTGGTGGCGCCCAAGGTGGCCAAGTTCCGCAAGGTGTTTGCGGAGCGTCGCAAGGGCGCCTGAGCGGGTTGAGGGTGAGGGGCGGGAGGCCGGACTGTAGGTCGGACTTCAGTCCGACATCGGGCGCTGGCCTCGGGACTCTGCTTGGTTTTGCGCGGGCTTGTCGGACTGAAGTCCGACCTACAGGTTCGTGCAGGTTCAGCGTGCAGGTTCGTGCAGGTGCGGCGTGCAGGTTCCTGCAGGTCACGCCTGCGGGGGGCGGCGTTTTGTGCGTCGGGTTGATAGAATCCGCCGTTCATCAAACAGGAGCGTTCCATGACTCAAGTAACCACGGCGAGCGGCCTCGTCATTGAAGATACCCAGGTTGGCACCGGCGCCGAAGCCGTTGCGGGCAAGAACGTCCAGGTGCATTACACCGGCTGGCTGACCGACGGCACCAAGTTCGATTCCAGCAAGGATCGCAACGATCCGTTCGTGTTCCCCCTCGGCGGCCGTCGCGTGATCGCCGGCTGGGACGAAGGCGTGCAGGGCATGAAGGTGGGCGGCACCCGCAAGCTGACCATTCCGCCCCAGCTGGGCTACGGCGCCCGTGGCGCTGGCGGCGTGATCCCGCCGAACGCCACGCTGGTGTTCGAGGTGGAACTGCTGGCCGTGCTTTAATCCTGCTGCACCTCGCCGCATGATCGACGGGCGCCAGTGGCGCCCGTCGTGTTTTGTGCTTTTGGCACGGGGGGCCGGCGCAAAACGGTTTGGTCGCGGCAGCCCGCGCCGGGGCGCGTGCTAGAGTTTCAACCCGAAGCCGGAGCAACCGGCAGCAGCCGGGGCCGGCCTCCATGGGCCGCAGCCCGTGGCTCGGGGGAATCAAAAATGAACGCGTATCTGCTGTGCGGTGCCCTGCTTGCGGCGGGCGCCATTCTGTCGGGCTGCTCCGGTCTGCCCGCGCTCCATCCACCGCCGCCCGAGGCCGCCGGCCGTTACCAGCCGCTCACCACCCCGATCATCGCCGTCGGCGACACCCAGGAGCACGAGGCCACCGGCATGCCCATGCTCGACAACGACAGCGCGGTGGATGCTTACGTCGAAGTCGCCCAGCGCCCGCCGGAGCAACCCCTCTTCGGCCGCAAGATCTTCGAGACGGTGCTCACCCGCCACCCGGACATGCCGCTGCTGCATCTGGGCGATCTGCTCGACGTGTCCTGTCATTCCGAGGCCCAGCGCCTGCAGAAGGTGTTCGAGCTGGCCCGCCAGCCCGGGGCGATCCTGCCCGGCAACCACGACGGCCTGCTCTTCGGCATCTTCAACTACAACGTGGCGGATATCGTCCGCGACCCCGACAGCGCCCGCTGGGACAGGGCCTGCCGGCGCGGCCTGTGGCTGAGCGACGAGCGTCAGGCGCCGCCGGACCAGCGCACCGCGTTCTCGAAGGACGATTTCATCGACAGCTATCTCGACGGCTTGATCCGCGGCCGCGGCCGGCTGCAGGGCTTCGTCTTCAACCAGGAGACGCGGGACGGCCATTTCGGCTGGAAGAACCCCCGGCCCGATGGTTTCGTCGAGGCGGTGGAGGCCCACCTCACCCCGGAGAACCGCTACGCCAGCTCCTTCATCGTGCAGAAGCTGCGCCTGCCACCTGCGCCCGGGGCGAAGCGCCAGGTGAAGCTGATCGGGCTGGACACCAACCAGCTGTCGGTGCTGGTGGGCACGTTCGACGTGCTGCGGGGCGAGAGCCCGGGCGACGTGGGCCGCGTGCAGGCCGACCAGATCGACGCGGCGATGCCGTGGATGGAGGAAGCCCGGGCGCGGGGCGACATCGTGGTGTTTGCCGGCCATCACAACTGGCGGGCACTGGGCGGGCGGACCCGGCAGCGCATCGAAAGCCTGATGGCGCGGGCCGATCACCCGCTGGTGTACCTCTCGGCCCACACCCACAGCGGGTTCTGGACCATGCACCGGGTGGCTGGGCGGCCGATGCTGGAGCTCAACGTCAGCTCGCTGTCGGACTGGCCGGTTGCCTACCGGCAGATCCACTTCGAATACGACGAGGCGGCCCGACGCCTGAAGGTGGTGGCGGCGCTGATGCCCAACCGGGGCACGCCGCCGGCCAGCGACGCCGAACTGCTGGCTGCCTGGGAGGCCGCCACCTGCGCTGGCGACGGGGTGCCCGACGCGCGCCTCAAGGCCCGTGACCTGCAGTTGGTGAGCGCCCAGCGGGAAGCCCGTGGCTCGCTGATGGACTGGCTTTACGCCTCGATGTGGAAGTACTGCGACGGCTGCCAGGCGCTGATGTACGAGCACGGCCACCGCTACCTGGACCTGCTGCTGCGGGAGATCCGCCAGGCCCGGATCGACCTGGGCGCCGACAGCGACGGGCTGGAGCCGCGCCGCCTGCCGCTGTCGTGCCAGCCGGGCGGAGGGCTGGTGGGCTGCGTGGAAACCCTGCTGGCCGCGCCGGTGGGCGGGGCGCTCAAGCCGAGCGTGGCGCTGTTCCGCGAGAAGGCCGAGCTGGTGGATCGGGTCAATACCCGGATGGACCAGCTCCACAACCCCCGGGTGCGGGCCTACATGAGCTGCCGCGCGGTGCTGGCGGCGAAGGAGGATTTCGAGCTGACGCCGGAGCGTTTCAAGCCCAAGCGCAACCTGGCCCGGCGCCTGGCGGGCGATTACTTCCGCAGCGAGGCGAGCGTGGGGATGGACTGGGAGACGCCTCAGTCTCAGTAAAGATCCCGCGGGAAGGCCATGAAGATGACGTCCTGAACCCGTTGCCACAGGCTGCGCGCGGGCTGGGCGTCGAGGGTCTGGTCGCCGGCCTGCCAGCGCGGGCTGCCGTCGTCGGCAAGGCTCACCCGCCAGGCGTTGTCGGGTTGCATGTCGCGCTCCATGGCGGCGGCCAGCTCGCCGGCCAGGCCCGGGCTGTCGATGATGACGCCCATCTCGCTGTTAATGTGGGCCGAGCGGGGGTCGAGGTTCATCGAGCCGATGAAAACCCGCTGGCGATCCACCACCATTGCCTTTACGTGCAGGCCCATGAACTCGGCGCGGGTGGGCGGCGTATCCACCAGCAGCGGCTGGATGGCGGCGTCAGCGCGGGTTTCGTGCAGCTCGACCCCGGCCTCGATGAGCGGCCGACGCCAGGCCTTGTAGTGGCTGTTCACGGCTGGCACGTCGTGGGACGACAGGGAGTTGGTGAGCACCCGCACCTTCGCGCCGCGCCCGCCGAGGGCCTTGAGCTCGGCCACCGCGGCCTCGTCGGGGATGATGTAGGCGTTGGTGATGATGAGCTCGCTGCGGGTGGTGCTCACCAGCTGGCGGATCGCCTTGGGCATGTGGTGGCGCGGCACGTCGAGGTCCGGCTTGTCGGAGTGCACCTGGCTGGTGCCGGGGTGCAGCTGCGGGAGGAGGGCGCGGATGGCCGGGCCCCGGTCGGCCGGGTCGAGCCGGAAGCGGGTGATCGCCTCGGCGCTGGCGAGCCGCCGGCGTAGCGGGGCGTAGTCGCGGCGCAGGTCGGCCGTGGTGGCATCGACGCCCAGGCCGCCGACCGGCGTCACCCACTCGCTGTTCCAGAAACTGTCGAACACCTGGGACGCCTGCCGGGCCACCGGGCCGATGCCCAGCACGTCCAGGTCGCGGAAGTTGAACTCGGGTGACAGGCCGAAGTATTCGTTGCCGATGTTGCGCCCGCCGATGATCGCCGCCCGGTTGTCGGCCACCATCAGCTTGTTGTGCATGCGGTGATTGATGCGCTCCATGCGCTCGATGAATTCGTAGCTGCGCCCGCCCAGGCCACGCCGGTTCCAGGTGTTGAAGAGGCGGATCTCGATGTTGGGATGGGCGTTGAGGCGGGCCATGGCTTCGTCGCGCTCGGCCACCTGGGCGGCATCCTTGAGGATGGTGGACAGGTCGTCGAGGATCAGGCGCACCTTCACGCCGCGGTTGGCGGCGTCGATGACGTGCTTCATCAGCAGCTCGCCGCTCTCGTCGGCCCACCACACGTAGTACTGCAGGTCGAGGCTGCGGGTGGCGGCGTCCATCAGCGCGAGGCGCCAGCGCAGGCCGTCTTCGTTGCGGTCGAGGAGATGAAAGCCGGAGCGGTCGGGCCCGTGATCCCGGCGCACCTGCGCCTCGGCGTCGGCCAGCAGGCCGGTGGCCGCGGGCGGACGGGCCTGGCCGGGCTCCCCGCGGGGGCGGGCGACGGGGTCGGCGGCGCAGCCGGCAAGGGCGATGGCGGTCACGAGGGCGAGGGAGGCGATGGGGCGTGGCGGGCGGATCGGGAGCATCGGCGGTGTCCTGGGGCGATTCCCGACTTTATAGCGCAAGCGCATCGTGCGTGCAGGTAATCCGGACGCTCAGTCGGGGCGTGCCGGCGCCAGCTGCAGCACGGCCTCGAGGAGGGCTTCGGCGCTGATCGGCTTGTGCAGCAGCCGCACGCCGCCGGCCATGGCTTCGCGCAGGCGGTCGGGGGCGGTGTCGCCGGTCATCAGGATCGCCGGCGGCCGGCGCTGCAGGAACGCCCGGATTGCGTCGAGGGCCTGGTGCCCGGTGCGATGCCCGCGCAGGCGGTAGTCGGTGATGACCACCGCCGGTTCGAAGTCGTGCAGGCAGTCGATGGCGGCGGCTTCGGATTCGGCCGTCCGGCAGTCGCAGTTCCAGCTTTCCAGCAGCGCGCGCATGGCGCACAGGACGGTCTGGTCGTCGTCGATGACGAGCACCCGGAGCCGGTGCAGATCATGGGGCTGGTCCGTCGTGGCGGCGGCCGGCCACGGCGGGCTGGGCGCGTCGGTGTGACACGGGATGGCCACCCGGAACACCGATCCGCGTCCGGGGCGGGAGGCGAGGCTGAGCGCCAGATCCATGGTCCTGACCAGCTGGCGGACGATGGCGAGCCCCAGGCCGAGGCCGTGGCGTCGGTCGCGCTCGGGATTTCCGAGCTGGTGGAAGGCCTGGAAGATCGTCTCGTGCTGGGAGGCGGGAATGCCGATCCCGGTGTCCCACACCTCGATCACCGCCAGCCCCGCCCGGGGCCGTCGGCAGGCGATGAGGAGGCCGCCGCGCTCGGTGTAGCGGACCGCGTTGGCGATCAGGTTGCGCAGCACGAGCTCCAGGAGGCTCGGGTCCGTGTGGCAGATCGCCGGAGTGTCCCGCAGGCGGAACACCAGCTGCTTCTGCTCGGCCTGGGGGGCGAACTCGGCTTCGAGCTTGCGGAGCATCGGCTGGAGCGGGAAGGGCTGCGGGTTGGCCTCGATCACGCCCGCTTCCAGGCGGGAGAAGTCGAGCAGGGTGTTGAGCATTTCGCCGGCGGCCCGGGCGGCGCCGTCCATGTGGGTCAGCAGGTCGGTCTGGCCCTCGTCCAGCGGGGTGCGGCGGAGCGAGGCGATGAACAGCCCCAGGGCGTGCAGCGGCTGGCGCAGGTCGTGACTGGCCGCCGCCAGGAAGACCGATTTGGCGCGGTTCGCCTCTTCGGCGCGCAGGGTTTCGGCGCGCAGCTGCTCGACGAGCTCCAGGTTCTCGAAACGCAGCAGGATGGAGCGGCGGGCGACCAGCGCGTAGTTGCGGGCAAACACCGTGAGCACCAGCAGGTACAGCGGGATGCCGATCCACAGCCACAGATACTGCGCACTTCCGGCGATGAGCACGTAGGCCCACACGGGCAGGATGGCGGGGAAGAGGAAGCCGATGGCGACGGGCAGGCATGGCGAGAAGATCGACAGGGCCGCGGCGCTCATGCCGGCGATCAGGGCCAGGGCGGAGACCACCGACGGGGGCGACTCCAGATCCATGTACACGCAGCCGGCCAGGCCCCACAGGCTGCCGAGCACGATCAGCAGCGCGGTCATCCACCGGGCGTAGTCCTGGGCGCCTGCCGGCGTGACCCGTGCCGGGTTGCGCCTCCGCCACAGGTGACCGAAGGCGCAGGCGAGGCCCATCGCGGCGCACCACAGCCCGACATGGGCCGGCCCGCCGGACAGCAGGACGGCGCTGCCGAGGAGCACCGAGGCGAGGAAGCAGCCGAGCATGGCGATGCCGAAGCTCTGGTCTATCAGCGCCATCCCGGCGGCCAGCAGGTGGGGGGCGTCGAGGCGCAGGGGCGAGGTCATGGCGTCTGGCGAAGGAGCCCGCGGCGCTGGGCTTCCAGCACCGCCTCGATCCGGCTCGCCACGTTGAGGTGGGCGAGGATGGCGGCCACATGAACCCGCACGGTGTTCTCGGCCAGCCCCAGGTGACGGGCGATCACCTTGTTCGAGCGCCCCAGGCCGAGGTGGTGCAGGACTTCCAGCTGGCGCGGCGTGAGCGGGCCGGGCGAGCCCGAGCCCGGACGGCCCGCGGTGCGCGGCGCAGAGTAGGGCGGCGGGGCCTGGAGGCTCTGGGCGATGCTGGCTTCGATCTGCTCCGGCGTTGCCGATTTGGACAGGAAGCCGGAGACGCCGTAGCGGGTCGCCATCTCGGGCGTCCAGGCCTCGGTGGTGCCCGACACGACGATGATCCGCGCCGCCGGGAAATGCCGGTGGAGCACCTGCGTCCCTTCCAGCCCGCTCAGGCCGGGCAGCTGGAGGTCGAGCAGGATCAGATCGATGGCGGTGCGGCCGTGCTGCTCGACGGCCTCCATGACTGAGCCGGCTTCGAGGATGTCGGACGTTGGCAGGGTGTCGCCCAGCAACAGGCGCAGGCCGGTGCGGAAAAGGGTGTGGTCGTCGATCAGGAGCAATCGGTAGTGCTGCATCAATGGATTCTCCTCGCGCGGAGCCGGGGGCGCGGCGCTACAGGGACAGTGGGGAGGGAACGAGAAGAACGCGCGACCGGGGATCGGGAAGAGCGGCAATGGCCGCCGCCTCTAGTCGGGAAGGACTAGCCGTAGTCAATCCGGATTATGGCGGTTTTGGCTGATGACGTGAATACTCTTTTGGCATTGGCAGGGCGCTGTGATGCAGCAGCCATGCGCATGAAGCCTCAGGGCCAGGTGAGCGACAGGGTATGTCGCACAACTCAACACGTCACGAAAGGAAATGGACATGGTTTCGGAATCCGGTCAGGTGGAAAAGTACTATCAGTTCGCCGAGTGCCTCAACGACGGCGGTTTTGTGATGGATTTCGAGGTGTATCGGGGCGATGTCGCCGGCCGCCTCGATGGCGCGGGGGAGAACTGGAACAGCGGGCGCTATCCGATCGGGCAGCGGCGGAAGATCGATCTGGGCACCCTGCGTTTCAACGGCCAGCCGCCCGAGGTGGGCGACAGCCTGCAGATCTTCGTCCGCGTCGTGGCTGGCGTGGATAAGCGCGGGCCGGGTTTCCTGTACGCGCCGAACGGCCACACCGCGGTACAACGCGCGGCCGGCACGACCCTCTTCTATGGCATTGACCTGCTGTGAGCGGCGCCATGATCGAGATCAGTAGCGGCACCGATACGGAGTGGTTCCGGGTTCACCCGAACATGGAAGTGCAGTTCGGCCTGAACATGGCCGACGCGCTGGCGAAGCCCCGGAATCAGGATGCCACCCTGCGCATGATGACGAATGTGCGCCTGAGCGCCGGCGGCAACGCGGCTGTGGAGGGGCGGCTGTTTCCCCATGCGGTCATCGCGCCGGCCAATGCGGCCCTGTCGATCCGGATCCGCTGTGCGGCGAAGGTGGGCTTCGGCTTCTCCATCCGCAGCAACGCCGAGACCGTCGTCGAGAAGCTCTACGCGGTCGATCGCGTAGACGAGAACGGGATGATGACGGCCACGATCCGGCGCTATCAGTCCTCGTCCGACCTGCTCACCATCGACTCGGCGCGTGCCCGGATCGACGGTGGCGTGTCGACCGGTGAGGCGATGGCGCACTGGAGCTGCGACATCGAGGCGTGGCCCGTCCTGCAGTATCTCGACCCCATCTCGGGGCGCGTGTACGACGAGCGGCATCCGCGCAATCTCGCCACGCCCCCCGCGCGCCCGGTGCGCCAGGCGCCACCGCCGCTCGCCGACGGGCTGGGCATGGCGACGGCGTCGTCGGGGGTGGGGGCCGGTGGTCTGTGGCGGGACGAGGGCGCGGAGCAGGTCTTCGAGCGCATCCAGGTGCAGAAGGAGAGCCCGCAGGAGCGGTTCGGGGTGTTGCATGTCACTTTCCTGGTGGCGCGCTGATGCCGGCGCAATGCCGGATTTCGGGGAAAAGCGGATATGACCAAGATTAGCGTCAAGATCATCAACGAGACGGATTCGACCAGGAACACCGTCCTGCAGTTCGAACGGACCCAGAGCCTCCAGGACGTGCGCGCCCAGCTGGTGAAGGAGCAGCTGATGAAGGACGGCGACGTCTTTCTCAGCGACGGCTTCGCGGTCGTCAAGGATAACGAGGCGGGCACCCAGATCGAGAGCCTGCTGGCCACGAAGGACGCGACGGAGCTGCGGCTCTCCATCCGGACGAGTGCGGCGGACATGCCGCCGGCGATGTACTCCTTCCAGCGCAAGAACGAGGGCGGCAAGCGTGCGTTCAAGCTGAAGCCCACCCTCACGCTGGCCGAGGTGCGCACCGCGCTGGGGGCCTGGCTGGGCGCGTCGGACCTGTTTCTGGGCCGCGACGGTAGCGAGATCGCCGTGGCCGAAGAGGGCGACTGGGCGCTGAAGGACATCGCCAGCGCCGAAGGCGTGGTGGCCGTGCACGACGCGGTGGCGGCCAAGCCCCAGGATGCGCGGCCCTTCACCTTCACCCGCAGCGTCGACGAGGAGAGCAAGTCCCTCAAGCTCAAGCCCGAGGACACCCTGGCCGCGGCGCGGACCGCGCTGGGAGCGTGGATCCAGAAGGACGACCACTTTGCCGACAAGGCCGGCGGCAAGGTGGCGCCGGATCAGGAGGCGGGCTGGACGCTGGGCGATGTCGAGGCGGAGAAGGGCGGTGTGCGGATCCTGTCGGCCAAGTCCGGCAAGCCGTCGGTCCGCCCCGGGCAGCCAGGCACGCCGTCCTTCGTCGACACCACCCGTCGCCCGCCGGCCTGGGGCCTGCCCGACGAGGGCTCGCCGCCCGATCTGCTGAAGGAGCTGGAGGTGCAGCTCAATGGCGCCGAGGTGGAGGTGCCGGAGCTGTTCACCAGCCTGAGCCTGGAGCAGGTCAAGGCGCTCTACACGATGCTCTACCTCAACCGGGGGCTGTACATCGGGCCGAACCCGCTCGACATGGATTTCACGCGGCGCTCGGACGATGCGCCGGTGGAGTACATCCACGAGAACCGCATCATGCGTTCGGCGCCGCCCAACTACTCGGCCTGCAGCGTGACCACGGCGACCGCGAGCCGCATCCTCAATGAGTTCCGCCAGCGCAGCGTGCATGCCGCCAAGGCCTCGGGGAGCTACGCCGGTTGCGGGATCGCCGCGGAGTTCCGGCACGACCTGGAAAAGCTCCAGCGTCAGGAGACCACGGACATCTTCCTGACCAACCAGACGCTGGTGCCCAAGGTGGTCCTGCTCTTCGACAGGGAGGCCGATCTGCGCTGTGCGCCGCGTTTCCAGGCGGCGGTCGAGAAGGTCTTCGAGACCTGCACCTCGCTGCCCCAGCAGTACGAGGCGCTGCATCGGGACGTGTTCAGGAAGTTCGGCTACTTCTACCCCTGCCGCGTGACGGTGGGCGGCAAGCTGCAGCGGAGCATGGTTGCAAAGTCGAACGCGAAGAGCGACCAGGAAAGCCTGCTGAACGAGTTCAACTTTGCGGCGAACGGCGAGTTCGAGACCGATTCCGGCACGGCCAAGTTCGACGTGGGCTATTCGTACAGCGACCTCAGCCAGAGCAAGCACAACACGCTCATGCAGCTCAAGGAGCAGCAGATGATCTCCATGGGCGGCAGCTCGAGTCTGGCACTGGACCCGAAGGATCTGGCGAAGTGGACGGGCAGCGTTGCCTCGGTCAAGTTCTGGGCGGTCATCAACAACGCCGACCTCGTCCCGGTGCTGTGCTTCCTGCCCGACGCCCTGGCCCAGCGCTGCGCCACGGTCATCGAGGAGCAGGCCCGCTCGGCCGTCACCGCCCGCTACACGGTGATGGACATGACGGCCTTTGCCCAGGTGATCTCATCGAAGGCTTTCGAGGCGCTGATCTGATCGCCTGCCCGTTTTATATCCCGCCGCAGCGATGCGGCCATTCGCTGGAACCGGATTCCAGTCCATTATCGAGGAGTGAAATGATGACGACCATAACCTTGATCCAGGCCGCCAAATGCGGTGCCGAAGGCATTGCGCAGATGACCGCCCGAGTGCCCGACAAGAAGACGGGGGAGGTGCGCAACCTGCAGCTGTCGGATCTGAAGAACGGACCGCTGGCGTTCCTGTGTACAAACTCCGTGACGGCCCTTGCCGGCGCCCGTGAGGTGGAGATTACCTACAACGCCAATTACGGGTCGGGTCACCAGACCATTCAGGTGAGTTCGGTCATCAGCTGATCCGCCTGATCTGCCCCGCGCCACGTGCGGGGCATGAAAAGCCGCCAGGCCGTGAAGGCCGGGCGGCTTTTGTCTTGCTGGCCTGACTTCAGGCGCCTTACCCCGCCTCGGCCAGCAGCGCGATGATGTCCTGCCCGTAGGCGTCGAGCTTGCGGTCGCCCACACCCGAGATGGTGGCCAGCGCGAGGATGCTGTCGGGGCGGCGGCGGGCGATGTCGCGCAGGGTAGCGTCGTGGAAGATCACGTAGGCCGGCACGTTGCGCTCCTTGGCGGTGCTGGCCCGCCAGGCGCGCAGTCGGCCCAGGAGCTCCGCTTCCTCGCCGGTGGCCTCGGGCCAGTCGGCGCTGCGGCGGGTGCCGTCCTTCTTCTTTTTGGTCGGGCTGGGATCGACGCGCAGGGTGAAGCCCGCCTCGCCGCGCAGGATCGGCCGCGCGGCCTCGGTGAGGGTGAGGGCGCCGTAGCGCTCGTGATCCACCGCCAGGGCGCCGTGGGCGACGAGCTGGCGGATCAGGGTGCGCCAGCCCTTGTCGTCGAGTTCGGTGCCGATGCCGAAGGTGCTCACCTGGTCGTGCTGCCACTTCTTCACGTTATCGGTGGCCTTGCCGATCAGCACGTCCACCACGTGGGCGGCGCCGAAGCGGCTGCCGGTGCGGAACACGCACGACAGCGCCTTGCGGGCCGATTCGCTGGCGTCGCGCACTTCGGGCGGGTTCAGGCAGGTGTCGCAGTTGCCGCAGGGGGCGGAGTCTTCGTCGAAGTAGCCGAGCAGGCGCTGGCGCCGGCAGCCGGTGGTTTCGCACAGGCCCAGCAGGGCGTCGAGCTTGGCGGTGGCGACGCGCTTCACCTCGTCGCTGGCCTCGCCCTGGTCGATGAAGCGGCGCTGCTGCACCAGATCGGCCACGCTGTAGGCCATCCAGGCTTCGGCGGGCTGGCCGTCGCGGCCGGCGCGGCCGGTTTCCTGGTAGTAGCCCTCGATGGAGCGGGGGAGATCGAGGTGAGCCACGAAGCGCACGTCGGGCTTGTCGATGCCCATCCCGAAGGCGATGGTGGCGACCATCACGATGCCGTCCTCGCGCAGGAAGCGGTCCTGGTTGATCGCCCGCTCGTCGGCCCCCATGCCCGCGTGGTAGGGCAGGGCGGCGATGCCTTTCTCCTGCAGCCACGCGGCGGTCTCGTCCACCTTCTTGCGGGACGAGCAATAGACGATGCCGGCTTCGCCCAGGTGGCCATCCTTGATGAAGGCGAGCAGCTGGGCGCGGGGGTTGTCCTTGGGGACGATGGTGTAGCGGATGTTGGGCCGGTCGAAGCTGGAGACGAACTCACGGGCGTCGGTGAGACGCAGGCGCTCGGCGATCTCGCGGCGGGTCTGGGCGTCGGCGGTGGCGGTGAGGGCGATCCGCGGGATCTGCGGGTAGCGCTCCTGGAGGATCGACAGCTGCAGGTATTCGGGCCGGAAATCATGGCCCCATTGCGATACGCAGTGGGCTTCGTCGATGGCGAACAGCGCCAACTGGCCGGCTTCGTGGAGGTGATCCAGAAGATCGAGGAAGCGCGGCGTGACGAGGCGCTCCGGCGCCACGTAGAGCAGATCCAGCGCGCCGGCGAGCATCGCCCGCTCGATCTCCATCGCCCGGTCGAAGCTGAGGCTGGAGTTGAGGAAATCCGCCGCCGCGCCCACTTCCTTCAGCGCGGAGACCTGATCCTGCATCAGCGCGATGAGCGGCGACACGACGATCGCCACGCCCGGGCGCAGCAGCGCGGGGATCTGGTAGCACAGGGACTTGCCGCCGCCGGTGGGCATCAGCACCAGGGCGTCGCCACCGGCGCTGACGTGTTCGACGATGTCTTCCTGCGGCCCGCGGAACTGGGTGTAGCCGAAGACGTGGAATAGGGTTTCGCGGGCGCGGCTCATAGGGGCGGGATTTTACCCCGGCCCGCCTCAGAACAGCCGGGAGAGATGGGTGGTCAGGCCGTTCAGGGTGACGAAAGTCAGTTCGTAGGTGCTGGAGAGGCCGGCCGCCTGCTCGTCGGTGAGGCCGGTGGCGCAGAGGATGAACTGGCTGCGGTCGATGCCGAGGCGTTTGCGCAGGCGCAGGTATTTGTCGATGTCCTGGCGGAACTCGCCGGTCTTGCACTCGATGCACACCGGCGTGTTGCCGTCGATGAGGAAGAAGACGTCAAGCTCGTGGAGGTCTTCGTTGGGGAAGATCACCGACAGCTGGCGGGCGCACGAGAAGCGCTGCCGGCGCTCGCGGAGCAGGCCCAGCACCTTCATGAAGGCGTACCACTCGAGCCATTCGCCGCCGAAGAAGCTGCGGATGGTCGGGGCCGACTGGATGGTGCCGCGGCCGATCTTCTCCTGCTTCTGGTAGAAATACTTGGCCAGGAAGGCGCAGTCGTAGAGGCGCTTGCAGAAGGCGTTGAGGGTTTGCCCGTCCTTCTGGCTGAGCTTGCCGAGGTTGAGGCTGAAATTGGGCACATCCTTCTGCTGACCCCAGCGGATCTTGTCCACGACTTCGCGCAGTTGGTCGTAGTTGTCGCCCAGCTCGACGGCGATCTCGTCGAAGAAGCCGGTGGTGTCCACCGCATCGTGGTTGGCGCGGATCTGGATCTGGCGGCGCTCGAACCACTGGAGCACGGCGGCGTGCTGGGCTTCGCTCGCCAGGTGGTCGGAGTTATGGATGTCGATGCTCAGATCGGTGCCGCCAGCCGCCGCGGCAGGGCTTTCATTGAGCGTGGGGAAGGCGCTCGCCTGCTGGGCCTTGAGGGTGTTGAGCTCGTCGCGCTGGCTGAAATACTGCTGGAGCACCTTCCGCACGAACAGGACGGTGTCGTAGACCGCCACCGGCTGGGTGCATTGGGGGCAGGCGATCTGCTGGCCGGTGAGCTCGCCGGGGACTTCGGCGACGTGGCCACATTTGTTGCAACGGAGGATTGCCATGGAAGCGGGGAAACGAAGACGGGTCGCCGGATTATGCCAACCCGCGCTTCGCGTGACGATATGCCGAAAGATCTAGGCTTTGGTGCCGTGGTGCTCGGCGACGTAGTGCCTGAGCACCGTCTTGAGCATGGCGGCGTGGGCGGTGTCGCCCTTTTCGCGGGCGTGGTGGATGTCGTCGATGATCATGCGGCGGATGCGTTTTTCACCGCTGGGCGTGTGGCAGAGGTAGCAACCCATTTCGACGGCGGCCATTTCGGGGATGTGTTCGTGCTCGGCAATGGCGAGGATTTCGTCCTCGGACAGATCGGACAGCTCGATGCAGTCTTGCAGCGTCAACATGGGTTTTCTCCTCTCGTCTTGTAAGTCTTTTTCTTACTTGACATTGGGCGCTTTTTTTGAAACTGAAACATTGATGTAACGCAATTGGGTGCCATACGCTGCCGAATGGATAGAATCGAATCTTTTCGTCAGGGGATCGTGATGCAGGGTTTGAGCGCTTTCGGTAACGGGATTTACGCCGTGGATTCGGGTTACACCGGCACGGACGTGGCGGCGATTCACCTGATCGAGGAGGGCGGCCGGGCGGCGCTGGTGGATACCGGCAACAACGACGCGCTGGTGCATGTGGAGCAGGCGCTGGCCGAGACCGGGCTGTCGCCCGAGGCGGTGGATTACGTGCTGCTGACCCACATCCACCTGGATCACGCCGGTGGCGCCGGGGCTTTCATCCGGGCGTTTCCCAACGCCAAGCTGGTGGTGCATCCGCGTGGCGCACGCCACATGGCCGAGCCGTCGAAGCTGTTTGCGGGCGTGTCGGCGGTGTATGGGCCGGAGCGGGCGAAGGCGCTCTACGGCGAGCTGATCCCGGTGCCGGCCGATCGCATTATCGAGGCCACCGACGGGCTGGAGCTGTCCCTCGCCGGGCGCACCATCCGCGTGTTCGACACGCCGGGCCACGCGCGCCATCACGTGTGCTATCTCGATACCAAAAGCCGCAGCTTCTTCACCGGCGACACCTTCGGGCTGTCCTACCGCCAGTTTGACGTGGATGGCCGGCCGAGCATCTTCCCGACCACCACGCCGGTGCAGTTCGAGCCCGACGCGATGCACGACTCCATCCGCCGCATGGAGGCCGAGCAGCCGGTGGCGATGTACCTCACCCACTACGCGCAGGTCACCGACGTGCCGCGCCTGGCGGCCGACCTGCACCGCCTGATCGACGCCCACGTGGCCATCGCCGAGCGTCACGCAGGGGCGGGCGAGGCGCGCAAGCAGCTGATCGAGGACGACATCTGGGCGCTGGTGGCCGAGGAGGCGAAGCGCGGCGGCTGGAAGACGTCGGAAGCCGAAACCCGACGCATCCTGGCCCTGGACGTTGAGCTCAACGCCCAGGGGCTGGATGTGTGGCTGGGCAGCCGCTGATCCGGATTACCTGAGTCGGCCGGGTCACTCCGGCCGGCTGGCGATGTAGAAGCCGGCAATGACCTGCGGCAGGCCGGCCGCCGCCAGGATCAGCGGCGTGGCGTAAAGCGCCCAAGTACAGGTGGCCAGCCCGAAGGCCAGCCCGGCCAGGGCGAAGTGCTTGCCACGACGGCTGATGCGGCCTTCCTCGATCCACGCCCGCACGTGGGCGCCGGCGCCGGGGACGGCGTACAGGCGCTGCTGCAGGCGCGGGCAGCTCTTGCTCCAGGCCCAGGCGGCGATGATCCAGAAGATGGTGGTCGGCAGCAGGGGCAGCACGAGGCCGACCGCGCCGACGGCAAAGCTGATGCCGCCCAGGATGAACAGGCCGTGGCGGCCGGCGCTTGCGAGCAGATCCCCGGAGGGGGCAGCGATGGAGGTGGCATCCTGGCAGCGGGGCATGGCGGCGATCCTGTCTTGTTGTTCTCGTTCCACGGTTCTCTCCCGGGGGCGATGGGCCCGGCAAGCGTTTGAGCGCCGGTCGGTGCCGGTGGTTCGCGCTGGCGAGGACCTCCCGAGAGCGTCTTCACACCGCCGTCGACGGTTGTCGATGCCCGGCTGTGATACTGGCGCCGGCTCTGCGGTGGTGTCGAAGCAAGTATCGATCTTCGCCGTGAATGGCTCCAGTTGAATTGATCTCTGATAGAAATAGCAGAGCGCTATTGCCGACGCCGGCTGCCGGATGCGCTATATGGCGGCAGATATAGAAAGGCGGGGCAGCGCGCCGTTCGGCGTTCCGCCCTGCACCATCCGCGCCGTGGTGACGAGGCTGCTGTCGTTCAGGCGCTGACGCCGACGATCACCGACGGAGCCTTGAAGATGGCTGCGGCCGGCAAGCCGACCTTCAGGCCCAGGGCGATCGAGCCTTCGTGGGTGATGGTGGCAAATACGCTGTCGCCACTCGGCAGGGCGATGGTCACGCTGCTGCTCACCGGGCCTTCGACGATGGCGCTGACGGTGCCTTCGAGGCGGTTGCGGGCGGACAGCTTCACGTCGGCACCATCGGCCAGCACCAGCACCGACGAGGCTTTGACGATGGCCTTGACGGCCTTGCCGGCAGCAAGGCCGAGCTCGGCCACGCTGTCGTTGGTGACGGTGGCGACAATCTTCTGGCCGCCGGGCAGGGCGATATCCACTTCGCTGTTGACGGCGCCCAGCTTGACCGCCCCGACGGTGCCATCAAAGACATTGCGCGCGCTGATTTTCATTTCATTGCTCCTGGTATGGGTGATTTTGCAGGCTGGCCTGACGAGCAGGCTGGCTCTGGTGCCCACTCTAGGAGCCCCGGCTGCATCGTTACAACCATAGCGCACTGCAGCATTTGTGGCCCGTTATTTGCTGGAGTACAGTACGCCACGCTGTATAGCCTGATATATAGGTAGATTCATGACAACCCGCCGCCCCATTCAGCACAAGCTTGTCGGAAAGCTGACAGTCGATACCGAGTTCGGCACCTTTCTCGGCGACACCCGCATCCGTCTGCTGGAATCCATCGACCGCTACGGCTCGATCTCCCAGGCCGCCAAGGCGGTGCCGCTTTCTTACAAGGCGGCGTGGGATGCGGTGGATGCGATGAACAACCTCGCCGAGGCACCGCTGGTGGAGCGCTCGGTGGGCGGCAGGCACGGCGGTGGCACGGCCCTCACCGACTACGGCCGGCGGGTGATCGCCATGTACCGGGCGGTGGAGCAGGAATACCAGCAGGCCATCGACCGTCTCTCCCAGCGCCTCGGTGGCGCCGAGGGCAGCACGGTGCGCGAGTTCCAGACCCTGCTGCGGCGCATGTCGATGCGCACCAGCGCGCGCAACCAGTTCGTCGGGGCGATCACCGGGCTGCGCGAGGGCGAGGTGAGCTTCGAGGTGCGTCTACGCCTCGACGACGCCAACGAGCTGGTCGCGGTCATCACCCGGGCCAGCGCCGAGAACCTGGAGCTCACCATCGGCAAGGAGGTGCATGCCTTCGTGAAGGCGCCGTCGGTGCTCATCATCACCGACCCGGCCGCGCGCACCACCGCCCGTAACCACCTGTGGGGCACGGTGTCGGCGATTCACGAGGGGCCGGTGAGCTCGGAGGTGACGATCACCCTGCCCGGCGGGCGCAACGTGACCTCGGTGGTGACCCACGACAGCATCGACAACCTGGAGCTGCAGGTGGGCTCCGAGGCCTGCGCGGTGTTCCAGGCCACGTCGGTGATCCTCGCCGTTTTCGACTGACTTCCAACCTGCCGGAGAGAATCATGAAACCCGTCCTTCACACCCTCGCCCTCAGTCTTGCCCTGGCGGGCGCGTCCTTCGCAGCCCAGGCCGACGAGGTGTCGGTGGCGGTGGCCGCCAACTTCACCGCGCCGATGCAGCGGATCGCCGCCGATTTCGAGAAGGCCACCGGCCACAAGGCCCAGCTGGTGTTCGGCTCCACCGGCAAGTTCTACGCCCAGATCAAATCCGGCGCGCCCTTCCAGGTGCTGCTGGCGGCCGACGACGAGACGCCGGCACGGCTGGTGAAGGAGGGCGACGGCGTGGCCGGCAGCCAGTTCACCTACGCCATCGGCAAGCTGGTGCTGTGGTCGCCCAAGCCGGGTTTTGTGGACGACAAGGGCGAGGTGCTGAAATCAGGCAAGTTCGAGCACCTGTCGATCGCCAACCCCAAGCTGGCGCCCTATGGACTGGCGGCGGTGGAGACGCTGAAGGCGCTGGGGCTGGCCGATGCGCTGCAGCCGAAGCTGGTGACCGGCGAGAGCATCGGCCAGGCCCAGCAGTTCGTGGTGTCGGGCAGCGCCGAACTGGGCTTCATCGCGTTTGCGCAGATCCACAAGGACGGCAAGCTCATCGATGGCTCGTACTGGCTGGTGCCGGGCAAGTATCACACCCCGATCCGCCAGGGCGCGGTGGTGCTCGACAAGGGCAAGGCCAGCCCGGCGGCCGCGGCGCTGATGGGCTATCTCAAGTCCGACGCCGCGAAGGCGGTCATCAAGGCCTACGGCTACGACCTGTGAGCACGCCATGGAACTGACCGCCGCGGACTGGTCGGCGATCCGCCTGACCGTTGAACTCGCCACCCTCGTCACGGTGCTGCTGCTCATCGTCGGCACGCCGCTGGCGTGGTGGCTGGCGCGAACCCGGTCGCGGCTGCGCGGGGTGGTGGGGGCGGTGGTCTCGCTGCCCATCGTGCTGCCGCCCACGGTGCTCGGTTTTTACCTGCTGGTGGCCATGGCGCCGGACGGGCCGGTGGGGCGGCTCACCCACGCCCTTGGCATCGGCGGGCTGCCGTTCACCTTTGCCGGGCTGGTGGTGGCGTCGGTGATCTATTCGCTGCCCTTCGTCGTGCAGCCCATCCAGAACGCCTTTGCGGCGATGGGCGAGCGGCCGCTGGAGGTGGCCGCCACCCTGCGGGCCTCGCCCCTGGCGGCCTTCTTCACGGTGGCGCTGCCGCTGGCAAAGCCCGGCTTCATCACCGCTGCGATCCTCGGTTTTGCCCACACGGTGGGCGAGTTTGGCGTGGTGCTGATGATCGGCGGCAACATTCCGGGCAAGACCCAGGTGCTGTCGATGCAGATCTACAACCACGTGGAGGCGCTGGAATACGCCCAGGCCCACGGCCTTGCCGCCGGCCTGCTGGTGTTCTCGTTCGCGGTGCTGCTGGGGCTTTATGTGCTCGGCGGGGCGCGCAGTACGTCGGGGTTCGGATCATGAGCGGGCTGTCGATCCGGGCCCGGCTGCCCCTGGCCGATTTTGCGCTGGACGTGGATCTCGCCCTGCCCGGGCGGGGCGTGACGGCGCTGTTCGGCGCTTCGGGTTCGGGCAAGACGACCCTGCTGCGCTGCGTGGCCGGCCTCGCCCGGGCGGCGGGGCGGGTCGAGGTGAATGGCGAGCTGTGGCAGGACGACGCCCGGCGCATCTGCCTGCCCACCCACAAGCGGGCGCTGGGCTATGTGTTTCAGGAGGCGAGCCTGTTTGCCCACCTGTCGGTGCGCGACAACCTGGCTTTCGGCCAGAAGCGCATTGCGCCAGCCGAGCGGCGGGTGAGCCACGATGCAGCGGTGGAGCTGCTGGGCCTCGGCCATCTGCTCGACCGCAGCCCGGAGCGCCTCTCCGGCGGCGAACGGCAACGGGTGGCGATCGCCCGGGCGCTCCTCACCAGCCCGCGGCTGTTGCTGATGGACGAGCCGCTTGCGGCGCTGGATGCGGCCCGCAAGCAGGAGATCCTGCCGTATCTGGAGCGCCTCCACGACGAGCTGGCGATTCCGGTGATCTACGTGAGTCATTCGATGGACGAGGTGCTGCGGCTTGCCGATCACTTGGTGCTGCTGGAGCAGGGCCGGGTGCGGGCCAGCGGGCCTTGTCGCGAGCTGCTGGCCCGGCTCGATCTGCCCATCGCCCTCGACGAAGAGGCCGCGGTGCTGGTCGATACCACCGTGGCCGCCCACGACGAGGCCTATCAGCTCACCCGGCTTGCGTTCGCCGGCGGCAGCATTCAGGTCACCCGCAAGGCGCTGGCGGTGGGCGCCCCGGCGCGGCTGAAGATCCAGGCCCGGGACGTGAGCATCGCGCTGGCGGCCGACAATCCGTCGAGCATCGTCAATCGCCTGCCGGCGCGGATCTGCGGTTTTGCCCCGGCGGCCCACCCGGCCCAGTGCCTGGTTCGCCTGGATGCGGCGGGTACGCCGTTGCTGGCACGCATCACCCGGCTGTCGAAGGACCAGCTCGGTCTTGTCGAGGGCATGGACGTGGTGGCGCAGATCAAGTCGGTGGCGCTGGTGGGCTGACGCGCCAGCGGTTCAGAACGGCCCCGCGATGTCGTTAAACGGCCGTCGGCGACGCTCGTCGCCAAACCGGAATTGCCCCTGTTTGAGATGAAAGAGCCGTCCGTTCAGGCGGTAGCCGCCCCTCGCCGGGTTTCCCGCTTCGTGCGCGAGCGGGTGTGGTGGCTGGCCCTGCTGGTGGTCTGGGGGGCCGTGGTCGGCTTCTCGCTGGAGGTTCAGGTTGCGCGCATCCGCGAGCAGTCCATCCAGGTGGGCATCGAGGGTGCCCGCAACATGTTCCGGATGGTCATGCTGACCCGCAACTGGAACGCCTCCCACGGCGGCATCTACGTGCCGGTGACACCCGAAACTCCGCCCAATCCCTATCTCGAACACCCCCGCCGCGACGTGACGACCACCGACGGCCAGCAGCTCACGATGGTGAATCCGGCCTACATGACGCGCCTGATCGCCAGCATGGCGGCCAGCGACGGCGGCGTGGAGTTCCGCCTCACCAGCCTGCGCCCGATCCGCCCGGAGAACATCGCCGACCCCTGGGAGCGCCAGGCGTTGGAGCGCTTCGAGCGCGGCGAGGTGGAGACCACCGGCGTCGAGCACGGCCCGAAGGGCGAGATGCTGCGCTACATGGCGCCCCTGAAGGTGCAGGAGAGCTGCCTCGCCTGCCACGCCAGGCAGGGCTACAAGCTGGGCGACGTCCGCGGTGGCATCAGCGTCACCCAGCGCTTCGCGCCCATCGAGGCGACCACCCGCGCCGGCATCCGCCAGACCAGCCTGGCCCACGCGGCGGCGTTTGCGGTGGTCTTCCTGGGCGGCTGGGCCTTGCTGGAGGCGCTGCGCCGGCGCTGGCTGGAGCTGGACGGCAAGATCGCCGAACTGGAAGCGGCCCACAGCCAGCTGCTGCAGTCCGAGAAGATGGCGTCCATCGGCGTGCTGGCGGCGGGCGTGGCCCACGAGATCAACAACCCGGTGGGCTTCGTGAGCTCGAACCTCTCCACCCTCAAGGGCTACAACGCCTCGATGATCGCCCTGCTGGAGCGCTGCCGCACCGGTGAGGCGACCGAGGCGGATTTTGCCGCCGCCGAGTTCGATTACCTGAAGGACGACATCCCGGCCCTGCTTGGCGAATCCCGCGACGGGCTCGACCGGGTGCGCAAGATCGTGGCCGACCTGAAGGATTTCTCGCGGGTCGATCAGGCCGAATGGCAGGAGGCCGACCTCAACGCCGGCATCGAATGCACCCTCAACGTGGTGTGGAACGAGCTGAAGTACAAGGCCGAGGTGGTGCGCGAGTACGACCCGGCGTTGCCCCGCGTGCCCTGCCTGGCGGCGCAGATCAATCAGGTGGTGATGAACCTGCTGATCAACGCCGCGCAGGCCATCACCGAGCGCGGCACCATCACCGTGCGCACGGGCCACGACGATGCGTTGGTGTGGATCGAAGTGGCCGACACCGGCGTCGGGATGCCGCCCGAGGTGCAGCGGCGCATCTTCGACCCCTTCTACACCACCAAGCCGGTGGGCAAGGGCACGGGCCTGGGCCTGTCGATCTCCTACGACATCGTGGCCCGCCACGGCGGCCGCATCGAGGTGACGAGCGTGCCGGGCGCGGGGACGACCTTCCGGGTGAGCCTGCCGCTGGCGGGCAGGCCGGCCGAGTCCGCCTAACGCAGCTCGAAGTTCGCCTTCAGCCAGAGGGTGCGGCCGGGCTCGTTAACCCGCGTGGTCTGGGTGAAGCCACCGATGCTGGCGCCACCGCGGCTGATGAACTCGGCGTAGGTCTTGTCGAACAGATTGTCGATGCCGGCGCTGATGAGCGTGCCCTTGGCCGGGCGATAGCCGCCATTGACCGAGAAGATCGCAAAGCCGGCCGAGCTGCCGATGTCCTGCCCGACGATGTTGCCGTAGCCGGTGTCGTAGCGCTTCTGGCCCTGCACCAGACGCAGCAGGGCGCCGCCGCTCCAGGTGCGGTCGTCGTAGCCGGCGCCCAGGCGGGCCTCCAGCGGGGCGATCTGCGACAGCGGCTGGCCGGTGCTGTCGTTTTCGCCGTGGGTCCAGGCGAGGGTGGCATAGGTCTGCCAGAAGGTGGCGAGGCGGTAGCTCAGGTCGCCTTCGAGGCCGTAGGTGGTGGCGTCGATGTTGAGCGCGTCGCTGGCGTAGGCGTCGATGCGGCGGATCTGGATGAAATCCTTGTGCTTCGCGTAGAAGGCTGAAATGGAGGCCCGGAGCCCGCCGGCGGCGTAGATGGCACCGGTGTCGAGCTGGGTGGTCTTTTCGGGTTTGAGCAGGAAGGTGCTCGCGCTGCCGCTGCTCATTGCGGTGGCCGCGGGTGACTTGCTGCGCTCCCAGTAGTCGGCAGCACGCTCGCTGTGGCCCAGGCCGGCGAAGAGGGTGGTGGTGGGGGCGTAGGCGTTCTCCCAGCGCAGGAAGCCGGCCTTGAGGGTGTCCTTGTCGGTCTGGCCCGAGGTGCTGCGGCCGCTGCGCTTGTCTTCGGCCTCGCTGAAATCCACCCGCGCGCCGCCCAGCAGGCGGTGGGTGGCGTCGAGTTCGTGGGCGACTTCGGCGAAGGCGCCCCAGCTGGAGAACTGCATGTCGGCCACCCGGGGCTTGCCGGCGTAGCTGGCGACGGCGGCGCCGCTGGCGGTGCGCAGGGTGTGCTCGTTGCGCTGGAAGTCCAGCCCGGTCTCGAGGCTGGTGCGGGGCGACAGATCCAGCGTGGCGGCGATGCGCCCGCCCTGGGTCTGGCGATCCGGGTTGCTCACCATCTTCATCATCGGCGGCGTGCGCAGGGTGTAGTTGTCCATCACGTGATCCACGTAGTTGTGATAGACCTGCGCCTCCAGTCTGGCCAGCAGCGGGCTGATGCGCTGCTTCTCGAACTTCAGCCCGACGTTGCTGCGGTCGAACTTGACGCCGTCCATCGAGCGGTCGGCGTAGGCGGCGCGGCCGTCGCTGCGGGCGAAGGTGAGTTCGAGCCGGGTGTCGGCGTCGGGCGTCCAGCCCAGGGCGCCGTTGGTGCTCCAGCGGTCGTAGGCCGAATGCACGCTGCGGCCCTTGCCGTCGCGGTAGTCCTGGGCGTGGGAGTGGGTGCCGGTGAGCTCGCCGTAGAAGCGCTCGTTGCCGACGCCGGCCTCGAACATCTGATCGTTGCGCCCGAAGTTGCCCACCAGCAGGCTGGCGTCGGCGTAGGCCGAGTAGCCGCTGCGCACCTTGGGGCTGCGCTCGAAGCGCACCACGCCAGCGCTGTTGCCGGGGCCGTACTTCACCGTCTGCGGGCCCTTCAGCACGGTGATGCGGTCGAAGGCTTCGGGGAAGACGTAGGCGGTGGGCGGGTCCATGCGCATGCCGCAGCCGCCGAGGATCATCTCGCCGTCGAGCAGGATGCCCAGCCGCGAGGCGGCCATGCCGCGGAACACCGGATCGCCGTCGGTGCCGCCCTTGCGGATCACCGAGAAGCCGGGGATGGTCTTGAGGTAGTCGGCGCCGTCATGGGCGGGCACCGGCTGGCGCGGGGCGCGGGGATCGGTGGTGACGGTGAGCGGCGCTTCCATCGCCGGCGCGGTGACGACCACCTGGCCGAGGGTTTCGGGCTGGGCGGCGAGGGCAGGCAGGCTGCAGGCGAAGGCGCTGGCGAGGGCCAGCGGAAGGACGGCGGGCCGGTGCGGAACACGGCGGATCATGGTGACGCTCCCTGTTATTTGGCAAGAGCGCGCACCTTAAATCCCGGCCTACCGAAAATGGTTGATGGATCGCAAAATTACGCACCAAAACGGTGCGTCATAGTGTCGCAGCCTGATCTGGCAGGCCTGTCGCTCAGACGCGGAAACGGGCCACGCTGGACTTGAGGCTGTCCGAAACAGTCACCAGCCGGTGGGCCGTGCCGGCCACCGAGGCCACCGCGGCGGAGTTCTCCTCCGACATCTGGGCGATGGCTTCGACGTTGCGGGCCAGCTCGGTGGAGGCACCGCGCTGCTCGCGCAGGGCGTCGCTGATGCTCTCGATCGCGCCCTGCATGGTGCTGGCCGAGTCGCGGATGCTGCCCATCGAATCGCTGGCCGCGCCGGCCGAGGCGACCACCTCGGTGACCAGCGCGCGGTTGGACTGCATGCTCGTCACCGCGCCCACCGCGCCCTGCTGGATGGTGCTGATGACGGTGCTGATCTCCCGCACCGAGCTGGTGGTGCGTTCGGCGAGCTTGCGCACCTCGTCGGCCACCACCGCAAAGCCGCGGCCCTGTTCGCCGGCGCGGGCGGCTTCGATGGCGGCGTTGAGGGCCAGCAGGTTGGTCTGGTCGGCCACTTCGCGGATCACCACGGTGATCGAGTCGATCTGGCGGACCTGCTCCGACAGGGTCTGGATCTGCTCGGCGGTGCTCTCCACCTGGGAGGCGATCTGGTTGATCTTGATGGCGGCCGCGTCGACGCCACGGCCGCTTTCGGCGGCCCGGCTGCCGGCTTCCGCTGCGCGGTGGCTGGCGTCCTCGGCGCTGTTGCCCACGTGGTCGATGCTCACGGTCAGTTCTTCAACCGCGGCGGCGGCCGAGGCGGTGGCGGCCGACTGCTGCTCGCTGCTCACCGAGACCTGCTGGGCTGCGGTGGACAGCTGTGTCGCCGAGCCGGCCACTTCGTTGGAGTTGTTGACGACGGCCGTGATGGTGTTGGCCAGCTCGGTGCGCATCTTTTCGAGGGCGCCCAGCAGCTGGCCGATCTCGTCGTGGTTACGGGCGAGCTGGCCGGCGGAGGTCAGATCGCCGTTGGCGATCCGCTCGGCCATCCGGTTGGCGTCATCCAGGCGGGTGGTGATGCTGCGGGCGATGCCCCGGCCGATCAGCATGAAGATCAGGCTGGCGGCGATCGGCAGCGCAGCGGCGATCCAGTTGGCACTGGCCTTGGTGGCCGCGCCGCCCTCAGTGGCTTCCCGGCTCAGTTTCTCGTTGAGGCGCATGTGGGCGCTGAGCTGATCGTCGAAGCGCAGGGCGGAGGCCACGTTCTTGACCAGCAGGGCCTGGGCCTCGGCGTTCTGGCCGGCCTTGGCCAGGGCGAGGGCTTCGTCGATGTGCTTGTTGTATTCGGCAAGGGCGGTGCGTTCGCTCTCCAGCAGCTGGCGGTCTTCGTCGTTGGCGACGAGCGGCTCATAAGCCTTCAGGGCCTTGTCCATGTGAGCACGTGCCTCGGCAATCAGCTTCTCGAGGGAGGCCCGGTCGGCCGGATCGGTCTGGATGGTGAAGCGGTACGCGCGCACGCGGAGTCGTCCGAACTCGGATGTCATGGTGTTGAGCAGCTGAATGCTGGGCACCACGTTCTCGTTACCGAAGTTGGCGGCGTTGTAGACGCGGTGCATCTGATAGGCGTTGATGCCGGCGAGGGTCAATAGGCTGGCGATGGCGATGCCCACGAGGAGCAACAGGCGGTTTGATATGGTCATGGTCGGCGTCTCAGCATCGGGCGGCGAAGGGGGTCGCCGGGTCGGCGTGGCAATAACGCCAGCTACGGCACCGCCGGGCCGAACTTGATGAAATGACCATTAAATTTCCCGAAAGAGGTGGGTTTTGTATCTCTTTCTGGGTAACCGCAAATCCGGTTGCTCAAGTTGGGCGCCACAAAACCCTGCGGCCGCCCGAAGGCGGCCGCAGGGTACCGGGCAAAACGGGCTGCTACACCCTGAAGCGGGCCACGCTCGATTTGAGGTGGTCCGAGACGCTGACGAGGCGGTGGGCCGTATCGGCTACCGAGGACACCGCGGCGGAGTTCTCCTCCGACATCTGGGCGATGGCTTCCACGTTGCGGGCCAGCTCGGTGGAGGCGCCGCGCTGCTCGCGCAGGGCGTCGCTGATGCTCTCGATCGCGCCCTGCATCGTGTGGGCGCCGTCACGGATGCTGCCCATCGAATCGCTGGCGGCGCCCGCCGAGGACACCACCTCGCCCACCAGGGTACGGCTCGATTGCATACTGGTCGCGGCACCGATGGCGCCCTGCTGGATGGCGCTGATGACATTGCTGATCTCGCGCACCGAGCTGGTGGTGCGTTCGGCGAGCTTCCGCACCTCGTCGGCCACCACCGCAAAGCCGCGGCCCTGCTCGCCGGCGCGGGCGGCTTCGATGGCGGCGTTGAGGGCCAGCAGGTTGGTCTGGTCGGCCACTTCGCGGATCACCACGGTGATCTTGTCGATCTGCTGGACCTGCTCGGAGAGCTGCTGGATCTGGCTGGAGGTGTTCTCCACCTGATCGGCCACCTTGCCGATCTTGTCGGCGGCGGCGGCCACTTCGGCGCCGCTGTTGGCCGCCTGACGACCCGCCTCGATGGCGCGTTCGTTGGCTTCGTCGGCGCTGGAGCCCACGTGGTCGATGCTCACCGTCAGCTCTTCCACCGCGGCGGCGGCAGAGGCCGTGGATGCCGACTGCTGTTCGCTGCTCACCGACACCTGATGGGCGGTGGCCGAAAGCTCGGTGGCTGAGCTGGCCACCTGATTGGAATTGGCGATGACGCCGCTGATCGTCTGGGCCAGCTCGGCGCGCATCTTCTCGAGGGCGGACAGGATCTCGCCGATCTCGTCATCGGCACCGCCGGAGGTCCGCGCGGCCTGGCGCAGATCGCCTTCAGCGATGCGTGCGGTCATGGCGTTGGCTTCTGCAATTCGGCTGGTGATGCTGCGGATGGTCAGCAGGCTGATGGCGATCATCGCCGCCGCGCCGACACCCAGGATGCCGAAGGCGATCCAGGTGGCGGAATCCTTGGTGGCAATGGCTTCTGCCGCCGAGCGCTTGCCGAGTTCCTCGTTGTACTTCATGTGTGCTTCGAGGGTTTCGATGAACTTGACCGCCTCGGGCTGGATCTTCTTCATTTGGGCCCGCGCCTCGTCAGTGCGGTTTTCCCGGGAAACCACCAGCACGCTGTCCACGGCCTTGTTGTACTCGACGATCGCCACCTTTTCGGCTTCGAGCAGGCGCTTGTCTTCCGCGTCGCTGATGAGATCCTGGTACTTACTGAGGGTTTGATCAATCCAGCCACGGGCCTCGTTGATCGACTTGTCGATCTCGGCCTTTTCTGCAGCTTCGGTGGCCAGCACATGCCGATACACGCGCAGGCGCAGGCGACCGAATTCGGTGGAAACCTTGTTCAGCGTTTCGAGGCTTGGCACGACATTGACTGTTGCGTAGTTCGTCGCGTCGAACACCTTGTTCATCTGGTAATAGTTGATGAAGGTGAGCGTCAGCAGGCTGGCTAAAGCAGCGCCGACGAGCAGCAGAAGTCGTTTGGCGATGGTCATGGCTATCCCCGGGGTGGCAGTTTGTCAGATGAGTTGCCGCGGCCAAGGGGTCCTCCAACAGGCCGCGCTAATATTTGGTAACGACGATCGCCCGTATAACTTTAGTTGTAGTGCGAGAGTGTCTCTCCCGGTTGGGGCGGATTCGCCGGGGTTATGGCCCTGACATCGGGCCCCGTTTCCGCATCGCCGCGACGGCGACTTACAATGGGCGCCCGTCACGCCCACGCAAGCTCCGCCGTGCCCGCTTCGTCGCCTTCCATCCTCGTCCTGCCCAGCCCTTTCCTGTCGGACACCGACACCATCCGCCTCATCGAGCCCGCCGACTGCGACAGCCAGTGGCTGCTACGCCAGGTGCGCTCGGGCGAGTACGACAAGCCCTTCGTGATCGACGACGGCACCACCCGCAGCCTGCATTTCTCCCTGTCGCTGATCCAGAGCACCATGAACCTGAAGGACCCGTACGCCCTGGCGCTGGATTACACCCAGGCGATGATGGGTTTCCTGCTGTTCTGCCAGCGCCCGCGGCAGATCCTGATGCTGGGCCTGGGCGGCGGGTCGCTGGCCAAGTTCTGCTACCGCCATGTGGGGTCGGCGAAGATCACCGTGGTCGAGATCGACCCCAACGTGATCGCCTTCCGGGATGAGTTCGAGCTGCCGCCGGACGATGCGCGCCTTGCCGTGATCGAAGGCGACGGCGCCGACTGGGTGGTGAAGAGCCGCGGGTGGGAAGACCGCCCGGACATCATCATGATGGACGCCTTCGACCGCCACGGGCTGTCCGGCTCGGTGAGCTCCATCGGCTTCTACCAGGACGTGCACGAGGCCCTCTCCGGGCGCGGCATCATGGTGGCCAACCTCGCTGGCGACAAGGACAGCCGCGAAGACCACCTGGCGATGATCGCCCAGGTGTTCGACGACCGCCTGCTGTCGATCCGCCTGCCCGACGGCAACGACATCATCTTCGCCTTCCGCCAGCCCGGCTTCACCCCGCGCTGGCGCGAGATCGGCAACCTCGCCAAGGCCTTGCGCGCCCGCACCGGGCTGGATTACCCCAGGTTTGCCCAGCGCCTGGAGCGCAGCCGGCGGACGCGCTACGGCTGAAGGCGCGACGGGGGTAATATTTTTGCAATGACTCGTGAATTAATTCCGCTTAAAATCTAAACTTCGCTTGTCATGCTCAAAATAAGATGCCTGATTACAGCCGTCACGGCGTCGCGGCCGGCGCGATCGTCTCCGACAGCCCCGTCCCTCCCAGCTGGAAACCCGCCGCTCTTTTTGCCCTGGCCTGCCTGCTGATCGTCGTCGGCATCGCCCCGCTGGTGCTTGCCGGCCACGGTCACCTCAAAGGCATGCTGCCGGTTGTCCAGGGCGTGTTCCTGTTTGGCACCCTCGTCTTCGGGCTGCTGGCCTTCGTCCGCTACACCACCCAGGCCCATCATGGTGCGGCGCCGCTGCCGCAGTTCATGGCGCCCCTGTCCGAGTTCGTGATGCCCTTGTCGGAATTCGTCAGCGAGCGCCGGGAGCCCCCTGGCCGGGTGGTGCCTTTCCCCGTCGCCCATCGGGACATCGCGGATCGACCCTCCCAGTGGTCCCTCGACGTGATCGACCGCATGGAATGGAAGCGCTTCGAGGACGTGTGCTGCGCCTTCTACAACGAGAAGGGCATCAAGGCTGCCACCACGCGGATGGGTGCCGACGGCGGCGTGGATATCCGCCTGTACCAGGACCCGGACGACGCCGACTGCTGCACCGCCATCGTCCAGTGCAAGGCCTGGGGCCAGCCGGTGGGCGTCAAGACCATGCGCGAGCTGCGCGGCGTGATGGCCCACGAGGCCATTGAGCGGGCCTTCTTCATGGCCCCCAACGGCTTCACCGACAACGCCCGGGAGTTCGCTGCGATCAACCGCATCACCCTGCTCGACGGCCGGCTGATCCTCGCCATGATCCAGCGCCTGCCCGACGACGCCAGCCGCCGTCTGCTCGAGCTCGCCACCGAGGGCGACTGGACCACGCCGACCTGCCCGAGCTGCGGCGCCAGCATGACGCCCCGCCAGGGCAAGCATGGCCCGTTCTGGGGCTGCTCCACTTACCCCCGCTGCCGGGCCAAGCTCGGCATGCGCGGGGTCGGGCCTGCCCGGCACGCCGCCAGCGCCTGAGCGGCCCCGCCGGTGGCGGCGGGATGACGCCGGCCACCACTCCGGGCACAATCCGGCTGCCCCGTTTTCCATCCCGCCCGACGTGCAGCCACCCCGGCGCGCGGCGGGCCCCCCGTTCATGATCCTGCCCTTCCAGGCCCTTGCCTGCCCCCTCGACGGCGCCGCGCTCACGCGCCAGGGCGCCAGCTGGCGCTGCGCCGCCGGCCACAGCTTCGACATCGCCAGCCAGGGCTACGCCAACCTGCTGCCGGTGCAGCACAAGCGCTCGAAAGATCCGGGCGATAGCAAGGAGATGGTCGCGGCCCGGCGGCGCTACCTGGAGAGCGGCGTCTACCAGCCCATCGCGGCGGCCACCGCCCGGGCGGCGCTGGCGGAGCTGGCGCCGGAAGGCTCGGCGAGCTGCCTCGACGCGGGCTGTGGCGAAGGCTATTACCTGCGCGAGCTGGCCGCGGCGGCCGGGCCCGATCTACCGCTGGCGGTGCTGGGCCTCGACATTTCGAAATGGGCGGTGCTGGCGGCGGCCAAGCAGGACAAGCGGCCCGCGTGGGTGGTGGGCACCAACGCCCGGCTGCCGGTGCTCCCGGCCAGCGTGGACCGGCTGCTGTGCATGTTCGGTTTTCCGGTCTATCCGGAATTCGCCCGGGTGCTCAGGCCCGGCGGGCGCATCGTGCAGGTGGACGCGGGGCCGGATCACCTGCGGGAGCTGCGCGAGATCATCTATCCGCGCCTCAAGGAAGACACCAAGCCGGCCTTCGTGGCGCCGGCGGGGTTCGAGCTGCTGGACGTGGAAACCCTGCGCTATCCGGCCGCGTTAGAGGGCGCCGGCCTGATCGGCGATCTGCTGGTGATGACGCCCCATCTCTACCGGGCGACGGCGGACGGGCGGGCGCGGGCGGCGGCGCTCACCCGGCTGGACATCACCGTTGATGTACGGATCACCGGGCTGGTGCGGACGTCCGCCAGTGCGGCGGGCGCCTGAGGGGCACCCGCGCGTCGCGGTTTCGCAAGGTTTTGTGCTTTGCACAAAAATGGGACGCGCTGGCTCAGTCCCGTTCCGTTCTGGTGCATTTCAAGGCCTGCCAGGCAGCAGCCAGGGCGAGTGGCGAATAGGCGCCAAGCGTGGCCATCGCAATGATTTCAGCCAATCCGGTTTCCATGATCCGTGTCCTGACGTGGGTTACATCAGGAAAGGAGCAGGCTGCGTGCCAGGAAACGGCCTGTGCGTCCCGGCGTAGCGCCCGTGACGGGGCGGGCGTGGCTTAGTTCACGCTTGCGTGGGGGCGGGCGTGGCTGGTGGGGATCATCTCGACGCCGCTGCCCATGCTGACCGTCAGCAGGGGCGAGACCCAGGTGTCGTTGAGCCTTTCGAGGCGGTAGCCGGTGCCGTAGGCCGACACCAGCCGGAATCCGTTTTCCTCGTTGATCATCATGCGCTTGCGGATGCGGCTGATGTGGGTGTCCACGGTGCGGGTCAGCACCGAACCCTGGCTGCGCCAGATGGCCTCCAGCAGATGGCCGCGGGAGAACACCCGGCCCTGGTTCTTGAACAGGAACACCGCCAGGTCGAATTCCTTGTCGGTGAGCGTGATCTCGGTGTCGAGGAGATGGACGGTCCGCGCCTCGATGTCGAAGGTGTATGGCCGGTAGCTCAGGCGCGCCTCACGCCGGTAGAGGGCCGGATGGCGGCGGCGCAGGACCGCATCGACGCGCACCGCGATCTCCCGGGGACGCACGCCGCTGCGGATGAAGTCGTCGGCGCCCTGGGCGAAGGCATCGGCCAGCAGGGTCTCGTTGTCGCGGCAGTTGATGAGGATCAGCGCCACGTCGTGGTCGGCGACGCTCAGGATGCGGCGCAGATAGCGGGGAACGCCGCCGGCGAAGGCCGAGCCGTCGATCAGCAGGAGGTCGAAGCTCTCGCGGCCGAGGTCGCACAGCAGGTGCTGGGCGTCATCGTAGGTATGGACGGCGTGCCCGGCATCCTCGAGGGCCGAGTGGATGTCGTGGGTGCACGCGGTGTCTGACGAGAGCATTGCGAGGCGCATGATTGCCATTCCTGAGTGAGATCGATGTTCAGGCTGGAATGTAATCAGTGCGGTGCGCGTGTCGAAATCCTAACCAATCCTCACTTTGGGTAGCTCAGACGAGGCGCCCGTGTTCGATGAAGGCGTAGCCCTTGCCGTAGTTGGAGACCAGCGGCAGCTTCAGCCCGCAGCGGGTCGCCGCCTTGGCCCGCAGGCGGCTGACGAGGGCCTCCAGGCGGTGCAGCGAATAGCCTTCGTCTTCCGAGGCCAGCAGCGCCATCAGGTCTTCCTTGCGGGCGGTGCGGTCGGCGCTGCGGAACAGGGCGCCGAGCAGCATCGATTCGGGCCCGTTGAGGATCATGCTGATTCCGTTCGGCGCCACCAGCAGCCGGCGCTCCAGATCCAGGTGCCAGGGGTGGGGCATCGCCTGCAGCGGCATCGACGACACGCTGCTGTTCAGGCGGCGGTGCACGCTCAGCAGCGTGGCTTCGAGCTCCTCGGGGTCTACCGGCTTCACCAGGTACGCGTCTGCGCCATCCCGCAGGCTGGCGATGCGCAGCTCCCGCTCGCCGCGTCCGGTGCACATCACGATGCCCGCGCGGATGTAGCGCCGTGCCTCGCGGCAGAAGGCGAGGCCGTCACCGTCCGGCAGGTTGATGTCGAGGATCAGCAGGTCGTAGGAACCGGCAAGCAGCGTCTCAGCCTCGCGGATGGTGGCCGCGCTGGAGACCGTGAAGCCCGCCGAGGTGAGGAAGGAGGCGATCTCTTCGCTCAGGTCGGAATCGTCTTCCACCATCAATACCGAAATGCTCATCGTCACTCCTGTGCCCGGGGGGCGTGCTGCGGCCGCAAGGGGAGGGTCAGCGTGAAGGTTGTCTGTGCTGCCTCGGACCTGCCGGCAAGGTGCCCGCCATGGACCCGGGCCACCCGGGAGGCCAGCGCCAGCCCGATGCCGAAGCCACTCCGGGTGCCCTGGGCATCCTTCGTGGGCAGCTGGATCTCGCAGGACGGGTCCGCCAGCTCCGGCGGCAAGGGCGGCCCGTCGTTGGTCACGCGATATCGGACCGAATCTGCGCCGACGTCGACCTCCAGCCGGATCGGCGAGTCTTCGACGGCGTGCTTCACCGCGTTTTCGAGCAGCGTCGACAGGGCCAGCATCACCAGCTCGGCGTCGATCCATACCGGCGGGAAGGTGTGCTCGGGACAGGTATGCTCGAACACCCGCTCGGGGTTGGCCTGCTGCTGGGCATGCAGCGCTTCCAGGGCCGGCTGTTCGGGGGAATGCGCCGACAGCGCCGGCTCGAAGTCACTGCGCACCAGATTGAGCAGGCGGGCGTGGCGGTCGATCAGGGCGCGCATGCGCTGGGCGGCATGGTTGACGCGGCCGATGCGCGCGGCGCTCTCGGTGTCGGGCATCGAGCGCCGGAGGTTGCTGAGGCCCACCAGCACTACGCCCAGCGGGCTGCGCAGCTCGTGGGCGATGAATGAGAAGAAGCGGGCATGTTCATCACGCAGGCGTGCGGACTGACGGTTGAGCAGGTCGCGGGTTTCATCGGATCGCCTTTGCGTGCCTTGGGCATCCAGTCTGGCGCACATGCCCAGGTGCAGGCTGAGTACCACCACCGCCATTGCCGCGGCGGTGATGTCGAAACTGCGTGGCCCGAAGAATGGCGCGATCGCCGTCGTCCCCAACCCGGCAGCGGCGACCAGCAGCCACCACGCGCCGGCTTCCGCGCGGCCCGTCTCGCGCAGCGCAGCAACGAGCACCGGCGGCACCGCCAGCAGGAGCAGCGCCTGGCCCCAGTCGGCTGCTACCGGAAGGCGGTCGAGCATCAGCACGCTCAGCGCCGCCAGCAGCCACGTGATGCCGACCAGGGCAGGCAGCAGGTGATGGACGCGCGGAAACTGTGCTTCGAGCCGTAGCACCAAAGGCAGCAGCAGGAGCGCGCCACCCGGCAGCAGGCTCATCAGGAACATTGGCACCGGCCCGCCGGGCTCGTGCGTGAGGCCGAGCGTGAGGCCCAACGCCGCGGCGAGGCCCGCCACCCCGAGCAGGCGTCTGCGCCCGGGCTTCAGGCCGTCGGCAAGGCTGATCAGCCCCGTCGCCGCGGTGAGGCCGACCATCAGCCCGGTGGCCAGCAGCGCGCCGGATGCCGGCAGGGAAGGCGCTGCGGCGGTCATGGATGCGCCTTGGTTTGGAGATCAGAACGCACGGGACACGGCATGGGTATTCGTTCAGGATCGTCGGATGGTAAGCGAGTAGCCATGGCTGGCCACAAAATCACCAATGCTGACCACATCGCCGCCCGCGGCCCTCACCGGCGCTGGGCAGCCATTCGAGCAGCTTCGAATACAGCGCCTCCAGCCGCACCGGCTTGGCGATGAAGTCATTCATGCCGGCTTCCAGGCATCGCTCCCGGTCTTCCTGAAAGGCGTTGCCGGTCATCGCCAGGATCGCCGTCTTCCGGTAGCCGGGCAGGCTGCGCATGCGCCGCGTGGCCTCCAGCCCGTCCATCCGCGGCATGCGCATGTCCATCAGCACGAGATCGTACTGGGTGCGCTCGGCCATGGCCACGGCCTCGTCGCCAGCGCAGGCCATGTCGAGCTGCAGGCCGGCAAGCTGGAAGATCTCGGCCGCCAGCTCGCGGTTGCCCGCGTCGTCGTCGGCCAGCAGCACGCGCCGGCCGGCGTAGTCGCGGCGCAGGGTGTGCTCGGCCTCGTCGAGGGAGATGTTCATCCGGTGGGCGTCGGGCGTTGTGTGAGGCTTGTCCAGCCAGGCGGTGAACCAGAAGGTGCTGCCGACCCCCGGTTCGCTGTGGCCGCCGACCTCCCCGTCCATCAGCCTCGCCAGATGCTGCGTGATCACCAGCCCCAGGCCGCTGCCGCCGAAGGCGCGGGTGGTGGACGCATCGCCCTGCTCGAAGGCGGTGAACAAGCGGCCGAAGTGCTCGGGCGGAATGCCGATGCCGGTGTCCTCCACCTCGAAGCGCAGCAGGATGCGCTGCGCGGTTTCGGCGCCGCGGCGCACACGGATCGTCACGCTGCCCCTGGGGGTGAACTTCACCGCGTTGGTGGTGTAGTTGAGCAGCGCCTGGGTCAGCCGCACGCTGTCGCCCACCAGCTTGCGGGGCAGGGGCTCGCAATCGACGGTGAGGCGCAAGCCCTTGGCCGCCACGTCCTTCAGCACCAGCGTCGTCACCCGCTCGGTGACCTCGGCGATGTCGAGCTCGCTCTTCTCGATGCGCATCTTGCCGGCCTCGATCTTCGACAGGTCGAGGATGTCGTTGATGACGCCGGCCAGATGCTCGGCCGCCACGTCGATGCGTCGCAGCTGGCGGGCCTGGGCGGGGCTCACCTCGCCGCGCAGCATCACCTGGGCGATGCCGAGGATGGCGTTGATCGGGGTACGGATCTCGTGGCTCATGTTGGCCAGGAACTGGCTCTTCACCTTGCTCGCCTGCTCGGCCTGGGCCAGCGCCTCGCGGGATGCGGCGAGCAGCGACAGGCGCTCGAAACCCAGTTTCAGCGCGGTGCGCAGGGCCTCGTTGTGGTTGCGCGCGTTTTCCAGCATCGCGTACACGTACAGCACCGCGGCGATGCTGATGAGGTAATCCAGGTGGGTGCCCTTGATGAGGTTGATGGTGATCAGGGGCACGACGAGCAGGCCCAGGAACCACTGGTAATACGGCTTCTCGCCGTTGAGCCTTGAAATGGCGCCGGCGCACATGCCGGATAGCAGCGCCGCCAGGAAGAGCCGGAACTCGATGCCGCCCGACGGCCCGTAGAGCACGATCCCCGCGCTCCATCCGGCCCCCATCAGGATCGTCCCCCAATACTGGATGCCCCTGATGGCCTGGTAGGCCGCGCCATCGTCCACAAAGGCCATGGTCTTCACGTAAGGAATGGCCATCACATGGGGGGGCGTGTTGATCAGCGTCACGCCGATCAGCCAGGCCAGGGGGTGGATCAGCCCGCCCTGCCACTGGCCCAGGGCGCCGAGGGCAAGCCCGGCCGAGGCGAGCAGATTGAGGAAGAAGGACGACTTGCCATGCCGCAAGATCAGCACCAGCATCTGGCGCTCCGTCTTGGTTTCGACCGAAATCACATCATTGGGTGGCATGGGGCAGGCTGGCGTGCGAGCGATCGCGGTAAGGCGTCGCGGATTATTTCCACTGCCCACTCCGGGTGCCTGGTTTCGACGCAATTGGCGGGACGCGGCGGAACCGGAAAAGGCAGGTGCCCCTGGTGCGGACATGGGCGGATGCGCAGCTTATCGAGCCAGCCCTGGCCCGGACGAAATCCGCCGGCCGCATTTTGCAAAACATCGTCAATTGGTGCCCTGCGCGTTCGCCAGGGACGGCGTCAGCCCCCGTGATAGAACAGGTAGCCCACCAGAATCGCCCCGATCAGCCCCACGAAATCGGCGATCAGCCCGCAGGCCACGGCGTAGCGGGTCTTCGTGATGTTCACGCTGCCAAAATAAACCGCCAGCACGTAGAAGGTGGTCTCGGTGGAGCCCTGGATGATTGCCGCGAGCTTTCCCTGGAAGGAATCCACGCCATAGGTGGTCATCACGTCCACCATCAATCCGCGGGCGCCGCTTCCCGATAGGGTCTTCATCAGCCCCACCGGCAGCGCCGGAACAAAATCGGCGTTGAGCCCGAGGGCGATCACCACGCTGCGGATGCCGTCCACCAGATAGCCCATGCAGCCGCTGGTGCGGAAGATCGAGATCGCCACCAGCATCGCGATCAGGTAGGGGATGATCTGCACCGCCACCCCGAAGCCTTCCTTCGCGCCCTCCACGAAGCTCTCGTACACATCCACGCCCCGCAGCGCCGCCACGCCCACGAAGAGCACGATGATCGACACGATGATGCCGCTGCCGAGCAGCCCGATCATCTGCGCCATCGTCTCCGGCGGCATCGGGGCGAGCCACGCGTAGAGCCCGCCCATGAGCGCCGCGAAGCCGGCAAAGAACGCCAGCACCGGGCCCGACAGCAGGTTGATGCGCTGCCACGCGGCCACCGCGACGAGCCCCGCGCAGAACGAGATGAAGGTGGACAGCAGCGTGGGCAGGAAGATGTCCGCCGCGTTGAAGCCCACCAGCCCCTGTTGCACCGCCATGCTCTGGCGGATCGCGATCACCGAGGTGGGGATCAGGGTGATGCCCGCGGTGTTGAGCACCAGGAACATGATCATCGGGTTGCTGGCGGTGTCTTTGTGCGGGTTGATCTCCTGCAGCTCGCGCATTGCCTTCAAACCCAGCGGCGTGGCGGCGTTATCCAGCCCCAGCATGTTGGCGGAGACGTTCATCACGATGCTGCCGCTGGCCGGGTGGCCCGGGGGGATGTCTGGAAACACGCGCCGGAAGAAGGGCGCCACCAGTCGCCCGAAGCGCTGGATCAGCCCGCCCTTCTCGCCGATCTTCATCACCCCCAGCCACAGGCTCATCACCCCCACCAGCCCGATGGCGATGTCGAAGCCCGTTTTTGCGGTGTCGAACAGCCCGGTGAGCACGCGGGAGAACAGCTGCAGATCGCCCTGCATGGTCTGCGCCAGCGTTGCGGCAAATCCCACCAGCACGAAGGCAACCCAGATGCGGTTGAGCACGATGACGATGACGGCCACGCCAGTCGGATGACGGGGCCGATGAAGGATGGAAAGGCTGGGAGTCTATCGGCGGCGCTGGCCGGTGTCACCGCCGGGGCAGCCCCCACGCCTGCTGGTGGCGGGCGTATTCGGATTCGGGCAGCTGCACCAGCACCGGCGCCCGGGCCGCATCCAGCCACCGGGCGATCTCCTCCATGTGGTCCAGCACCATCGCGGTGCAGCCCGAGGTGGGCGTCTCCGGCGTCTCCCACACGTGCAGGAAGATGCACGAACCCGCCCCGGGCAGCGGTGGGTTCATGTTGTGGGCCACCACCGCGCCCAGTTCGTAGCGCCGGTCGTCCCGCAGCATGTCTTCGCAGCTCGCCCAGTCGCTGGGCACGCCTGCGGCATCCACGATGCAGTTGTAGTGGCCGGACTTCGGATCATCCACACACTTGAGCCCCGGCCGGGCCGGGTGATAGGGCAGGCGGGCGGCCCGGGGCAGGGGAGCGTCGGCGGGCGCGTAGCCGAACAGCGCGGTGATCGCAAACACCCCCGCCGGCGCCCGTCCGTCGCCTTCCTGCTTGGCGGTGCCGGCCATCAGCGGATGCAGCCCGCGCCCCCACGCCAGGCCGCTCCGTCCCAGCATCACCGGCAGCGGCGCAAAGGCCGGCTGCCAGTTGCCGTCGGCGTTGCGGGTGAAGCACTGCAGCTCGCCAGCGGGCGAATCCCAATCGGCAGCGATGCACAGCAGGAACTGGGTGGATGCGGGAGGAATCACGAAGGGCGTGGTCATGGGGCGGAGTAGGGGATTGCAGGCGAAGGGGCCGGGAGCGATTGTTTCACAGCCTCGCCGGCGCTGCCGGCTGCGGGGCTGAAGGCTGCGACCGTGTGGTGGCGGTCGCTGGGGCGCACCTGTCGAGGGTGATTCGACAGGTGGCGGATTCAGATGCGTTGCGCTTGGATGAGGCCCCGGATGATCTCGGTGACGTTGAGCGAGAGGGCAAGCTCGGTGTTCGTGTGGTGCCAGCCAAAGGGGGTGACGTCGAAGGGTTCAAGGCTGGGAACCGAATTGAGCAGCCCGAAGTTGTCGATTGCGCCCATCACATTGATGACGTTTCCGCAGCCATCGGGCAGTTCGCTGCGGGCGCTGATGTTGACGATGTGAAGCTTGGGGGCGATGGCCTTGAAGCGGGCGGGGGCCGAGATGCGCATCCCCTCGAGGGCTTCGGCGATGACGTAATTCCCTTTGGAGTGCCCGACCAGCAGCCGGAACCGGAAGCGGGTGTCACCGAGCAAAGCCTTGACCGCGTGGGTGTCGGGGCTGAGCTGTACGGTCGCGATGATGTTCTTGCCGCTGGCTTCGCTGCTGGCTGCTGTGCTGTCGAGGCTTGCCGCAGCGGAAGGTGCGGAAGGGCCGCTGGCCTGCGCGAGATGTTGAAGCTGGTGGAACTTGTGGCGCAGGCGGCTGAGCCCCCCGAACATGAAATACCCGCCCATCGCCTCGAAGGGCAGATCGGCAAGCCCGTAGCCGGAGACAACGCCGACCACCGTCTTGCCGAGGGCGTCGGCTACGTTGCGGGCAAGGGCGGCGGTGCCCAGTGCCGAACTGCCAACCCCGGCGACGACCAGGGTGTCCAGCTGGCCGGGCGCATCGTCCTTGAACTCTGCAGCGCTGTGGTGGATGGTGATCTCACCCATGCCGCTGGGCGGGACGACGACGATGGCGCCTTCTTCGGCCTTGTAGGGGAGCAGCAGCGCCTGTTCGGCGTCGTTGATCTTCGTGACGTCATAGAAGAAGGTGTCCAGCGAGGCATTGCGCTTGCGCAACCCTTCAAGCACCGGCGGAGGGAACGCGGGGGACAGGCCGCGGGCACTGGCAGCGGTCGAGTCGGTCAGCCAGATCTTGGGCAGGAGTTCGAAGGTGGTGTTGAGCATGAGGAGGCTCCTAAAGCAGGGGGTGACGGTGGAATGCTGCCTTGCACAATGCAATCTCAATCATTTATAGGTCATGTTTCAGAAAATGCATCGGGAAAATTGGCAATGCCTGGTCGGTGGAATGAGCCCACGAACAAAAAAACGGCGACCGGATTTCTCCGGCCGCCGTCGAGGCTCCCAGGGGAACGCAATCCCCATCCTGGAACTTGTCGTGCTTTGCTTACGGGATCATCCAGGTGAACACGTAGGCCTGCAGGGTGGTGATGATGCCCACCATGGCGGCAAACATCAGGCTGTGCTTGAGGGTGAAGCGGAACAGATCCGATTCCTTGCCCACCAGGCCGACGGCCGCGCAGGCGACGGCGATGGACTGCGGAGAGATCATCTTGCCGACGAAGTCGTCGCCGTGGGCCTGAAGAAGAAATCCGACCGCAAGCCGGTGCGCCGCAGCAAGCCCGACGCAACCAAATAAGCGCCCGCGCGCTGCCCGGGGCGTCATCCGGGCCGGCGCGCATCCAGCGCAAGGGGGTGTCCAACGTCGTCGTGCCAGAATGCCTCCGGCAAGCAACCGGAGATCACCATGGACCTGCTACGTGCAAGCGCCCTCTTCGCCGTCACCGCCCTCGCCGAGATCATCGGCTGCTACCTGCCGTGGCTCGTGCTGCGGCAGGGCAAGAGTGCATTCCTGCTGCTGCCGGCGGCGCTTTCCCTCGGCCTGTTCGCATGGCTGCTCACCCTCCACCCCACCGCCGCGGGCCGCACCTACGCCGCCTACGGCGGGATGTACATCGGCGTTGCGCTGCTGTGGCTGCGCTTTGTGGATGGCGTCGCGCTGACGCGCTGGGATGTAGCCGGCGCGGTGATCGCGCTGGTGGGGATGGGGGTGATCGTGGTGCAGCCGGGGCGCTGAAGGTCGCGCGGGCACGCGCAATGTCGGAGTCGACATTCAGATCCGACGGCGAGGTCGACCATGGTTGGTGTCGACCTCGCGATGCGCGGGTAGGTCTGGCGTGTCTGGAAGCGGCGCTTTCCCGACTTCATCTGCATCACGCCGATTAATGGCAGGGCCCCTGCGTCTGCCAAAACTGATCCATCGGGCGAGCCGGTCGTGTCGATGGATCGTACGCGGCGGCGACCGCAAGAGTGTCGTGAATCCCTGACACATTAGAGACTTATCAAGTTCCCTCTATGACTAAAGGTGTATAGTTTTCATACAAAAAGCCTTGCCGTCGAGAGATTGCGCATGCCTTCAAAAGAGCAGTTGCTGGACATCATTGCCATCCAGGCCGAGATCGCCCGGCTTGGGCTGGATCTGACCGCAACGATGGCCTTGGTGGTCGAGCGTACGCTGGGGCTGATTGAGGCGGATGGTGCCGCCATCGAGCTCGCCGATGGCGAAGAGATGGTCTATCGGGCTGGCGCGGGCATCGCTGCCAGCCAGTTGGGTTTGCGCTTGAAGGTAGGGGAGAGCTTGTCCTGCCTGTGCGTGAGATCCGGCGAGATCCTGCATTGCCGGGATTCGGAGAGCGATCCGCGGGTCGACCGGGACGCGTGCCGCGCGGTGGGGCTGCGGTCGATGATCGTGGTGCCGCTCCGGCATGAGGGTGAAGCGGTGGGCGTGCTGAAGGCGATGTCGCGGCAGCCGGACAAGTTCCGCGATGTGGACGTGCGGGCGCTGCGTCTGCTGTCGGAGGTGGTGGGCGCAGTGATGTATTTCGCGGCGAAGTACAACGTCGATGAGCTGTTCTACAAGGCCACCCACGACGCCATGACGGGGCTGGCCAACCGGGCGTTCTACATCGAGCGGCTGCGCAATACGCTGGCGCTGCACCGGCGGGACAAGCGCCCGGCCAGCGTGCTGATGATCGACATGGACGGGCTGAAACACCTCAACGATTCCTACGGGCATCGGGTGGGGGACGCCGCGATCATGGAGGTCGCCCGTCGCCTCACCGCCTGTGCGCGGGAATCCGACACCGTTGCCCGTCTCGGGGGCGACGAGTTCGGGATGATCTTCTCGCCGGTTGATCTGCCCGAAGGGGGAGAGATGCTGATGCACCGGATCGAGGATGAGATCGCGCGGCCACTGCAGTTCGAAGGCCGTTCGTATGCCCTGAGCGCAAGCGTCGGCAAGGCTGAGCTGCCGGCAGACGGGTTGGACGTGGATAGTCTGCTCGAGACCGCCGACCGGCGGATGTACCGGGTCAAGCGGCAGCATCACGGCGAGACGCGGCCTGGCGGCCTTTCCAGCTGCGCCTAGCAGGGGCGGGATGCGCCCGTCGTCGTCTCTGCCATACGTCAGGTCTTCATGAGCCACTCTGCCAGCGCGGCGTAGAGCCGTTCCGGGACGACCGGCTTGGTGATGAAGTCGTCCATGCCGGCTTCCAGGCAGCGGGCCTTGTCTTCGGCAAAGGCGTTGGCGGTCATGGCCAGAATGGGGGTGCGCTGGTTTCCGGGCATCTGACGAATGCGCCGCGTTGCGTCGAGGCCATCCATCTTTGGCATCTGCATGTCCATGAGGATCAATGCGTAAGCCTGGGTTTCGACACGCTGAATCGCTTCGAGGCCGTCGTCGGCGAAGTCGACCGACAGGCCCACGTCTTCGAGCAGCGCCTGGGTGATCTCCTGATTGATCGGCTCGTCCTCGGCAAGGAGGATGCGGCTGCCGGCAAACCGCTGCTTCAGGATCGTCTCGGCGTCCTGCGGGGAGGCGGTGGCGGCGTGACGGATTTCGGGCGTCCCCTGCTTGAGCCTGGCGGTGAACCAGAAGGTGCTGCCTGCGCCGGGTGTGCTCGATGCGCCCACCTCGCCGCCCATCAGCGCGGCGAGTCGCTTCGTGATGGCGAGGCCGAGGCCTGTCCCGCCGTACTGGCGGGTGGTGGTGGAGTCGGCCTGCTCGAACGCGGCGAAGAGGCGGGCGAGGGTGTCCGGCGCGACGCCGATCCCGGTGTCCTCGACCTCGAAGCGGACGAGCGTGCCGAGGGCGTCGTCGCCGATCCGCTTCGCGCGCAGGGTGACATGGCCGTGGTCGGTGAATTTGATGGCGTTGATCGCGTAGTTGAGCAGGGCCTGCTGGATGCGGGTCGGATCGCCGAGCAGGCCATCGGGAAAACGGTCTACCTCGGTGGTGAAGGTCAGGCCCTTGCCGTTGGCGCGCTCCCGGACGATCGAGCTCACGTTGCCGACGAGGCCTTCGATCCATACGTCGCGCTCTTCGAGCGAGAACTTGCCAGCCTCGATCTTGGAGAGATCGAGAATGGCGTTGAGCACGCTCAGGAGGTGTTCGCCCGCGCCCTCCAGCTTGTTCATGTGTTCGATCTGATCCGGCGCCAGGCCGCCCTTGCGGATGAGGTGGGCGAGGCCGGTGATCGCGTTGAGCGGGGTGCGGATCTCGTGGGACATGTTGGCCAGGAACGCGCTCTTGGCGACGTTGGCCGCTTCGGCCGCGGACTTGGCCTCCATGAGCTGCTGGGTGCGTTCCTCGACGAGGTTTTCGAGGTTCTGGCGATGGCGGGCCAGTTCTTCCTCGGCGCGCTTGCGTTCGGTCACGTCCATGTTGATGCCGGCGATCCGGTTGGGGTAGCCGCGGGCGTCGCGCTCGATCACCTTGCCCACCGCGTGGAACCAGATCCAGTCGCCGGATTTCGTCATGCGCCGATATTCCACTTCGATGGTCTGGTCGGTGGGGTGTCCATCGGCGAACAGCGCCAGCAGGCCGGGCCGGTCGTCCGGGTGGACGTGGGCCAGCCAGTTGTCCAGATTGGTCTCGAACTCGTCTGGCTCGTAACCCAGCAGCTGGGCGTAGGTCGGGCCGACATTGACCTCGCCGGTCTCCACGGTGACATCGAACCATTCCTGGCGGGCCGCGCTGAGGGCGAGGCGCAGACGCTCCTGACTCTGCCGGAGGGAATCCTGTGCGAGCTTGCGTTCGGTGATGTCGTCGTAGACGCCGACGATCCCGATGATCTCGTTGGCCACGTTGCGCAGCGGCACCTTGGCGGTCTGCAGCCAGATCGTGGCGCCGTCCGGGGTGGTCTGGGGTTCTTCGTAGGACAGCTTGGCGTGGCCCGAATCCATGACCGAGCGGTCGTCGGCCTGGTACAGGCCGGCCTGGGCTGACCAACCCATCTGGTAGTCGTCCTTGCCGAGGAGCTCTTCGGGCGATGACTTGCCGGCGTCGCGGGCAAACGGCGGATTGCAGCCCAGGTAGCGCAGGTCCCGGTCCTTCCAGAACACCCGCATCGGCACGTTGTTGATGACGGTCTGCAGGAGGAGATGGGATTCGCGTAGTTGCTGTTCGGCCTGCTCCCGTTCGGTGATGTCGTACAGCGTGACGAGGTGGAGGCTGTCCGCCACGACATTGAGCGACGACGCCGAGACCATCACGGTGCGCTGGCGGCCATCCTTGGTCAGCAGCCGGACCTCCAGGGGCACAAACGCCGTGCCGTCGCGTCTCGACGTTTCCAGCCGCTCCGTCCAGGCTGTGATGACGTGCCGGCAATAGTCCGGATCGGGGTAGGCGTGGTTCCACCACGCCCGGAGCGTCGGGATGTCGTCGTGCGTGTAGCCGAAGGCGTGGGTGAAGGCCGCATTGAGGTAGGTGATGTTTCCGCTGTCGTCGTTCAGCGCCATCGGCACGGGCGCCGCGTCGATGGTGGCGTGATAGCGCACTTCGCTGGCGCTCAGGGCGTCGTTGGCCACCTTGTGTCGGGCGATCTCGCGCATCAGATTGACGGTGTTGGTCGCCAGGGTGCGGTAGATGGTCAGGATCAGGTTGATCCACGTCTGCGTTTCACCGCTCATCCGCTCGGCGGCCTGACGTCGGGCCTGATCGGGCGGCAGGCCGGCGTGGATCGCCTGCACGGTGAAGGCCATGCGCTTGTCGGATTCGAGGATGTGCGATGCGAGCCAGCTGGCGAGAAACGCGAGGGTTTCCTGCACCAGCTCGTCGAGGGGCCTGACCGACTGTTGATCGATGAGGCCGCGGATGGTGTCGATGAAGCCGGCGTGCACCTGCCGGTGGCGGATCTCCTCCTCGGTTCCGGCCACATGGCTGTGCCAGATGTGCTCTTCGGTCTGGAAGTGATACACGGTGTAGCGCATCAGCTCGTCGAGGATGTGCCTGAGCTGGGCGCCGTCGCTTTTGTAGGCGACCTGACTGGCCAGCAGATTGAGGAGCGCGACGAGTTGACGGTGCTGCTGATCGATGTCGGTCAGCCCCGTCTCGAAACTATCGTTCCACGGAAAGATATCGATGGCTTGCATGTCGGGTTCAGGCAGATGCCCGCCGCGAGCAACCAGCCGCGTTGCAGGGCGGGCGGAACGGAATCATGAAATCTCCCAGGGCTGAACCGGATCGCGGTTTGGCGGACCGCCGCGCCGGGGGGGCGAGTCTTAACATCTTGCTGTATCGGCGGGCGATCCAGCAAGGTTTAGCCCGGCAAAGTGGCCGGGTGGTGCGACGACCGGTGGGGCGCCGCCTTGCCGGAGCGGGATGAAAAAAACGGCGACCGGATTTCTCCGGCCGCCGTCGAGGCTCCCAGGGGAACGCAATCCCCATCCTGAAACTTGTCGTGCTTGGCTTACGGGATCATCCAGGTGAACACGTAGGCCTGCAGCGTGGTGATGATGCCCACCATGGCGGCAAACATCAGGCTGTGCTTGAGGGTGAAGCGGAACAGATCCGATTCCTTGCCGACCAGCCCGACGGCCGCGCAGGCGACGGCGATGGACTGCGGGGAGATCATCTTGCCGGTCACGCCGCCGGTGGTGTTGGCCGCCACCAGCAGGGTGTCGGAGACGCCGACCTGATGCGCGGTGGTGGCCTGCAGCGAGCAGAACAGCGCGTTGGACGACGTGTCGGAGCCGGTGAGGAACACGCCCAGCCAGCCCAGGAAGGGCGAGAAGAACGGGAACAGCACGCCGGTACCGGCCAGCAGCAGGGCCAGGGTGGCGGACAGGCCGGAGTAGTTGGCCACGAAGGCGAAGGCCAGCACCATCCCGATGGAGTAGATCGGGCGCTTCAGCTCGATCACGGTTTCCTTCAGGGTCTTGGCGGCTTCGCTGGTGCGCATGCCCAGCACGACCATGGTGATCAGCGCGGCCAGGAAGATCGCGGTGCCGGTGGCGGAGAGGATGTCGAGCTTGTACACCGCGGCGTAAGGCGTGGCCTTGGCGACGATGGGTTCCATCTTGATGACCAGCTTGTCGAGCATCGGCACCGGGAACTGGAACACCAGCGAGTACAGCGGGCCGTCCTTGGCGAACAGGGCCTTGAAGGGCTTGAGGCTCCAGATGGTGACCATGACGGTCAGGATCAGGAAGGGCGACCAGGCCTTGGCGATCTGACCGAACTCATAGTGCTTCTCGGCGGGGCGCTCGGCGTTGGCCTTGTTGTCGAAACGGAAGATGCGCTTCGGCTTCCAGTTCTTCAGGAACACGGTGAGGCAGATCAGGCTGACCAGCGCGGAGGTGATGTCCGGCAGCTCAGGTCCGATGTAGTTGGCGGTGAAGAACTGGGTGACGGCGAAGCTCAGGCCAGCCACGATGATCGCCGGCCAGGTTTCCTTGATGCCGCGCCAGCCGTCCATCATGGCGACGAGCCAGAACGGGACGATGACGGACAGCAGCGGCAGCTGACGGCCGGCCATCTGGCCGATCTTGAACGGGTCGATGCCGGTCACCTGACCGCCCACGATGATGGGGATGCCCATGGCGCCGAAGGCCACCGGGGCGGTGTTGGCGATGAGGCACAGGCCCGCGGCGTACAGGGGGTTGAAGCCCAGGCCCACCAGCAGCGCGGCGGTGATCGCCACCGGGGCGCCAAAGCCGGCCGCACCTTCGAGGAAGGCGCCGAAGGAGAAGCCGACGAGCAGCATCTGCAGGCGCTGGTCATCGGTGATCGACACCACCGAGGCCCGGATGATGTCGAACTGCCCGGTCTTGACGGTGATCTTGTAGAGGAACACCGCCGCGATGATGATCCACGCGATGGGCCACAGGCCGTACAGGAAGCCGTAGCCGGCCGACGCCAATGCCATTTCCACCGGCATCTTGTAGAAGAAGATGGCCACCGCCAGGGCGATGGCGACGGTGATGGTGCCGGCGATGTGCCCCTTCATCCGCAGCACCGCGAGGGCCACGAAGAAGAAGATGATCGGCAGCGCGGCGACCAGCGACGACAACCATAGGTTGCCCGCGGGGTCGTAAATCTGCATCCAGGTTTGCATTCGGTGTTTCCTCCTTTGGTGAATGCGGGTGTTTCGGATTGGGGTGAGACGGGTTCTTTCGGTGTCCGGGGATCAGCAGGTGGCGAGGCGCGCGGCCTCCTCGCTGCATTCGTCGAGCAGATGGACGATGGAGCGGTAGGGCAGTCCGGTGGCGTTGGTGAGGCCGATCTCGCAGGTCTGGTTGCTCGAATAGCCGCCGCAGCAGCCGGCGGGCACCTCGAGCTTGCGAAGGGCGTGGGCGTTGAGCTCCGGCACCACGAAGCCCCGGTCGCCGCCGAACCCGCAGCACTTCACTTCGGGCGGCATCACGGGTTGCACGGCGCAGGCGGCGGCGAGCTGCTTCAACTTGCCCTCGAAGCCCATGCGGCGGGCCGAGCAGTTGAGGTGGATCAGCACCGGGTCGGACTTCTTCTGGAGCATCAGGCGCGGCAGCAGCGCGTCGTGGGCAAACTCCACCAGATCGAACACCGGCAGGCGTTCGGCGAGGAAGGTCTTCATGCGCAGGCTGCAGGCGCTGGCGTCGAGCACGATGGGGTACTTGCCGTTGTCGCTGGCCTTGCGTAGCGCGGCTTCGAGCTGGGCCGACTTGCGGTCGGCGTCGTCGGCCATGCCCTTGCTGGCGAAGGACTGGCCGCAGCACAGCTCGTTGACGCCTTCGGGGATGATCGGGGCGTAGCCGGCGCGTTCCAGCACGCGGATGACAGTGGCCGAGAGAGCGTGCTCGGGCGTGTCGGCGCCGAACATCCGGCCGGCGCAGGTGGGGAAGTACACCACCTTGTCGCCGTCGCTGCGGGTGGCGCGGTAGGTGAGGGGCTGCGGCGTGGGCATGCCTTCCTTCCACTTGCCGCCGGTGAGGCGCCCGAGGGCCTTGGGCCCGACGATGGCTTCGGCCAGATGCCCGGCCTTGAGCGCGGTGCGGGCCAGGGCCTGGGTGGCGCCGAAGTGATCCGCAGCGAGCTTGCCCAGCTGGCGGGCCACGCCGGAGAGGTTCTCGCCGCGCACGGCGCGGGTCAGGGCGCCGGTCTCGATGCCCACCGGGCAGGCGGTGGAGCACAGCCCGCAGGTGGCGCAGGTGTCGAGGCCCATGTAGAGGTAATCCTCGCCCAGCTGGCCCGGCGCCTCGCCGGCGGCCTGGCGGCGCGAGAGCTCGCGCCAGCCGACGATGCGCTGGCGCGGCGACAGGGTGAGGCCGTGGGACGGGCACTGGGGCTCGCAGAAGCCGCATTCGATGCAGCGATCCACCGGCGCGTAGAGCTGGCCGGCGGCGGGCATGGGCTTGAGGTGCTTGAGGTGGGCCTGGGGATCGTCGTTGATGATCACGCCGGGGTTGAGCAGGCCTTCCGGGTCGAACAGGGCCTTGATCTCCTTCATCAGGCCGTAGGCCTGGGTGCCCCATTCGAGCTCGACGAAGGGCGCCATGTTGCGGCCGGTGCCGTGCTCGGCCTTCAGCGAGCCGTCGTACTTCTCGACCAGCATCGCGCACACGTCGTCCATGAAGGCGGCGTAGCGGGCGACTTCGGACTCGATGCCGAAATCCTGGGTGAACACGAAGTGGACGTTCCCCTCCAGCGCGTGGCCGAAGATGATGGCTTCGGTATAGCCGTGCTTGGCGAAGAGCTGCTGCAGATCCAGGCAGGCGGCGGCGAGATCCGGCACCGCTACGGCCACGTCCTCGATGATGACGGTGGTGCCGGGCTTGCGCACCGCGCCCACGGCCGGGAAGGTGCCCTTGCGCACGTTCCACAGGCGGTCGATCTCGGCCGGGTTGGTGGTGAAGGAGGGGGCTTCGATCAGCGGGTAGGGGGCGAGCTCGGCCAGCACGGCGTCGATGCGGCGCTGGAGATCGGGGGCGTCCGGCGCGCGGGTCTCGATCAGCAGCGCGGTGGCGCCGTCGGCCAGGGTCTTGAGGAGCGGCGGCATGCCCGGCTTGTCGGCCACGGCGCGCAGGGAGGCGCGGTCGAGCAGCTCGACCGCATCCACCGGCTGTTGCTTGAGGCCGACCACCGCGCGGCAGGCGGTCTCCATGTCGGCGAAGAACACCAGCGCGCTGGCCTTGTGGGCGTATTCGGGCACGGTCTGGTAGGTGACTTCGGAGATGAAGCCGAGGGTGCCTTCCGAGCCGATCATCAGGTGCGACAGGATGTCGATCGGGTCGGAGTAATCCACCAGCGCGTTGAGGCTGTAGCCGGTGGTGTTCTTGATCTTGTATTTGGTGCGGATGCGCTCGGCCAGCGCGTGGTTGGCGCGCACCTCGTCGGAGAGCCGGGCGAGGCTGTCGAGGAGCATCCCGTGGCTGGCGTGGAAGGCGTTGCGGCTGGCGGCGTCGCCGGTGTCGAGCACGGTGCCGTCGGCCAGCAGCACGCGGATCGAGGCGAGGGTGCGGTAGCTGTTCTGGGCGGTGCCGCAGCACATGCCGGAGCTGTTGTTGGCGGCGATCCCACCGATCTTGGCGGCGTTGATCGACGCGGGATCGGGGCCGATCTTGCGGCCCAGGGGGGCGAGGCGGCGATTCACCTCGGCGCCGACGATGGCCGGGCCGACCTTGACGGTGGCGCCGTCCGGGGCGATGCGGCAGGTGGCGAGGCCTTCGCCCAGCAGCACCAGCACCCCATCGGTGACGGCCTGCCCGCAAAGGCTGGTGCCGGCGGCGCGGAAGGTGACCGGCCGGCTGTGGGTGCGGGCCAGCTCCACCACGTCGCGCACTTCGTTTTCGTCTTCCACCTCCGCCACGACCTCGGGGATCAGGCGATAGAAGCTGCCGTCGGTGCCGTAGGCAAGGCGGCGCAGTTCGTCGGTAATCACGCGGTGGGCGGGCAGCCGTTGGCGCAGGGCGTCGATGAGAGCGGACATGGCGGGTCCTCCCGTCAGGGATGAGGTTTCGGTTTGGGCGGTAGTGGGGGTGGGGCGACGGATGTCGCCCCGGGGCGGATCAGGCCGCTATCGTCGGTCGCGGACCATGTCCCTCAGCCTTCGCGGAGCGGGTGTCAGGGGCGTACGGGCGGCGGTCCAGCCGGCCTGATTCTTCGGCGCAAGGGCACGGAAGCGGCTCGCCAGCCAGCTGAAGGCCCGGTAGCTGCCAGGGCGGCTGTACACGCGGGCCCACATCCGCCAGACGAAAGTCGTGAGTGCGCTGTAGCCGGCGCCCTGGCCGACCATCGCCGGGTTGGCGTGGGGTTCGGACTGGGCCTCCTCGCGAAGGCGGATGAGCAGCTCGGGGATGGGGATCTTCACCGGGCAGACTTCGCCGCAGGCGCCGCACAGGGTGGAGGCGGTGGGCAGCAGGTGGGTCTGCTCCAGCCCCATCATGTGGGGCGAGATGATCTTGCCGATGGGGCCGGGGTAGGTGGTGCCGTAGGCGTGGCCGCCGATGCGGGTGTAGACCGGGCAGTGGTTCATGCAGGCGCCGCAGCGGATGCACTGCAGCGTCTTTCTCAGCTGTTCGTCGGCGTAGGCCTGGGAGCGGCCGTTGTCGAGGAGGACGAGGTGCACCTCTTCGGGGCCGTCCTTCTCGGTGGCCTTGCGCGGGCCGGAGATCATGTTGAAGTAGGTGGACACCGCCTGGCCGGTGGCCGAGCGGGTGAGGATGGAGAACAGCGGCGCCACGTGCTCCAGCTTCTCGACCACCTTCTCGATGCCGGTGATGGCGATGTGGACCTTGGGCACCGTGGTGCACATCCGGCCGTTGCCTTCGTTCTCCACGAGGCACAGGGTGCCGGTTTCGGCCACGGCAAAGTTGACGCCGGAGAGGCCGATGTCGGCGATCTCGAACTTCTCGCGCAGCACGCGGCGGCCGATCTGGATCAGCGCGTCCACGTTGTCGGTGTATTGCACGCCGGGGATGTGCTCGGCGAACAGCTTGGCGATCTGCTGCTTGGTCTGGTGGATCGCCGGCATGATGATGTGCGAGGGCTTCTCGCCGGCCAGCTGGACGATGTATTCGCCCATGTCGGATTCGAGTGCGCCCACGCCGGCGGCTTCCATCGCGTGGTTGAACTCGATTTCCTCGCTCACCATCGACTTGCCTTTGACGATCAGCTTGGCCTGATGGCGCTGGGCGATGCCGAGCATGATCGCGTTGGCTTCTTCGGGCGTCTCGGCCCAGTGCACCTTCACGCCGTTGGCGGTGAGATTGGCTTCGAGCTGCTCCAGCAGATCCGGCAGGCGGGTAAGGCTGTACTGGCGGATGGCTTCGGACAGGCTGCGCAGGGAATCGAGCTCGTCGCCGTCGGGAAACTGGGCGGCGCGCTTGGCCATGAGGAAATCCATCGCGCCGCGGAAGCTGCTGCGCAGGTGGGCGTCGTTCACAGCATCGTGCATCCGCTCCCGAAGCTGCTTGGCGGAGACGAAGGCGATCGGCTTGCCGGTGTCGGCACTGGCGTTGGGCGCGCTCATTGGGGCTCTCCTTCGGCGTGGGTGACGATCACGATCAGCTCCTTCGGGCCGTGGGCGCCGTAGGCCAGGGTCTGCTGGATGTCGGCGGTCTTGGACGGGCCGGAGATCAGCAGCGCGTTGGTCGGCATGCCGGCCGACCAGCCTTCGGCGCGGATCGCGTCGAAGAAGGTGGGCTGGATGGTGCGGGCGTCGAGCAGCGCAAAGTGCACCGGCGGCACCAGCGACAGGGTGCGCGGCTCGGCGTCGGACGGCCACAGGATCAGGCTGCCGGTCTCGGCGATGGCGCCGCGGGCCTGGGTGAAGCCGGCGCCGACGCGGTGGAACAGGTCGGCCTTGAGGTCTTCAACCTTGCCGGCCCACGGGCGGAGCTGGGTGCCGGCGAAGGTGGTGGAATCCAGACGGCGGCCGGCGGGGGTGTCATCGCCGTAGAGCAGGGTGCCGACGGCCTTCTCGACGCACAGCCGGGCCAGCAGCGCGGGCCAGTCGGCTTCGGTGGAGAAATGCACTTCGGCGTGGAAGGCCTCGATGCCGGCCTTGAAGCGCGCGGCGCGCTCGGCGACGGATTCGCCGCGGGCGCGGGGCGCGAAGTGTTCGTCGAGGCTGGGCAGCGGGTTGGGCGTGGCCGGCTGGGCGCCGCGCAGCTTGGCGAGGATGCGGTCGCGGGCGCTCATTATTGCTTTCCTCCGGTGCGGCGCAGCAGGAAGGTGGCCAGGTGCTCGCCGGGCAGCGACGGCGTGGCGCGGCCGGCGTTCTGGTCTTCGAGGGCGGCGCGCTTGGTGATGTTGAGCATGCAGCCGCAGTCGGCGGTCACCATCTGCTTGGCGCCGGTGGCCTTCAGGGAGGCGACCTTGTCGGTGACCATCGCGGTGGAGATGTCCGGGTGCTTCAAGGAGAAGCTGCCGCCGAAGCCGCAGCACTCGGATTCGTGATCGTGGATCGCCAGGCTGACGTTGCCGAGGCGTGACAGCAGCTCGCGGCCGACCAGCAGCGTGCCCATCTCGCGGCGGGCCGAGCAGGAGGTGTGCAGCGCGACGGTGGTTGGCTCGCCCTGGTCGGGGCGCTTGAAGTCGAGCACATGCACCAGAAACTCGGCGAGCTCGAAGGTGCGGGCCGAGATGGCGGCGGCGCGGGCGGCCAGGCCGGCGTCGTCGCCGATCACCTTCTCCCAGTGCCAGCGGATCATCCCGGCGCAGGAGCCGGAGGGCACCACGATGGGGTAGTCCTCGGGGAAGAGATCGAGCTGGGCGGCGACGACTTCGCGCGCCTCGGCCGGAAAGCCGCTGGTGAAGGCCGGCTGGCCGCAGCAGGTCTGGTTGTCGGGGAAGATCACCCGGACGCCTTCCCGCTCGAGCAGGGTGATGGCGTCCATGCCCGCCTCGGGCACGAAGAGATCTACCAGACAGGTGGCGTAGAAATACACCGCCTGCGGGCGCGGGGGGTAAGTGCGCGCGGAGTGTCCGGCGCCGTGGGTCGGTCTGCTCATGGGTCTCCTCCAGTCCTTGCCGCTTGGAAACGGAATTCTGTTCCGTCGCTGCGGCTATTGGCCAGATGATTCTGGATGGTGTCGGTAAATTGGTAAGACCAATTAAACCGCTGAGGAAAAATCTACCCGCGCGCCCCGTCGAAGTCAATCCTCTACATAAGTCAAACCACTGATTTTTGGGTGATCTAGGGGTAAACGACTAGGTTTTACGCCCTGCTGGCTTGAGGTTCATCAAGACTTGGAGTTAGTATTTTGGTAAGACCAATTTTTAGGGTGAAATGACCATGGCGAAAATCGCCGTCCAGCGGCTCTCCGACACCATCGCCCACGAACTCGAACGGCGCATCCTCGAAGGCGCCCTCAAGCCCGGCGATCGCCTGCAGCCCGAGCGCGAGCTGGCCGCCGAGCTGGGCGTGTCGCGCCCGTCGCTGCGCGAGGCGATCCAGAAGCTGGTGTCCAAGGGCCTGCTCCACAGCCGCCAGGGCGGCGGCACCTATGTGACCGACCGGCTCGACGCCGGCTTCACCGACCCGTGGGGCGAGATGCTCCGCCAGCACCCCAACATCCAGGTGGACCTGCTGGAGTTTCGCGGCATGCTCGAATCCGAGGCCGCCGCCCTGGCCGCCCGCCGCGCCACCGACGCCGACATCCAGCGCATCGGCGAGGCCTACGCGCGGGTCGAGCGGCTGTTCGCCCAGGGGCCGTCGGCCGAGGTTTTCGAAGAGCAGGTGCGGGCCGATCTGGCCTTCCACCAGGCCATCGCTGAAGCCGCCCACAACGTGATGATCGGCCACCTCACCGCCAGCCTGTTCCGTGTGACTCACGACCACATCGACCGCAACCTGCGCCACCTGCGCCGGCTGGAGGACGACTGGCAGGAGCTGCGCGAGCAGCACGCGGCGATCTGGGACGCGGTGAAGCGCCGCGACCCGGTGGCTGCCCAGGCGGCGGTGCGCCGGCACATGACCTTCGTCGAGGAGAGCATGCTGGCCCGCGCCCAGCACGAAGAGCGCGAGAGCCGCGCGCGGGTGACGCGCAAGCTGGCCCCCCAGGGCGCCTGAATGGCGCGCCCGCCGGCACCGGATGTGGGTAATTCTCGAGCGTCTGGCGACCGGCCGACCGCTAGAATCGCCGCTTGCCCACCACGTCGTCATCCTCTGCCCCGATGCACACCCTCGAACAGCTGCGTGCAGGCGCGCTCGCCGGCGCCCGTCACCTCAAGCTCGCCTGCGGCCTGCGCGATTTCCCGCGGGAAATCTTCGAGCTCGCCGATACGCTGGAGATCCTCGATCTGGCGGGCAATGAACTCACCACCCTGCCGGACGACCTGTCGCGGCTCACCCGGCTGCGGGTGCTGTTCTGCTCGGGCAACCCCTTCGAGGTGCTGCCCGAGGTGCTGGGCCGCTGCCCCGCGCTGCAGATGATCGGCTTCAAGTCGTGCCGGCTGCACACCGTGCCGGACGCCGCCCTGCCGCCCACCCTGCGCTGGCTGATCCTCACCGACAACCGCATCGAAACCCTGCCCGCCGGCATCGGCCGCTGCACCGGGCTGCGCAAGCTGGCGCTGGCGGGCAACCGGCTCACCGCGTTGCCGCCGGAAATGGCGGCGTGCACGTCCCTCGAGCTGCTGCGCATCGCCGCCAACCGCATCGCCGCCTTCCCCGACTGGCTGCTCGATCTGCCCCGGCTGGCGTGGCTGGCCTATGCCGGCAATCCCTTCTGCGCCACCCTCGACGCCGCCTGGCAGGCCGAGGCTCACACCCGGCCGGTGCCGTGGGTCGCGCTGGCGACTGACGGGGTGCTGGGCGAAGGCGCGTCCGGGGTGATCCACCGGGCGGCGTGGTCGGCGCCGGAAGGCGCGCGGGCCGTGGCGGTGAAGCTCTTCAAGGGCGAAGTGACCAGCGACGGCCTGCCGGCCAGCGAGCGGGCCGCCTGCGTGGGGGCGGGCAGCCACCCGCAGCTGATCCCGGTGCTGGGCGAGGTGACCGGCCATCCGGCCGACACCGCCGGGCTGGTGATGGCGCTCATCGACCCCGCCTTCCGCAGCCTCGCCGGGCCGCCCAGCCTCGACACCTGCACCCGTGACGTGTATCCCGCGGATGCCCGCTTCACGCCCGCCACGGCGCTCGCCATCGCCCGGGGCATCGCCGCCGCCGCTGCGCATTTGCATCAGCGGGGCATCGTGCATGGCGATCTGTACGCCCACAACATCCTGCACGACGGGGAGGGGCGGGTTTTTCTGGGCGATTTCGGCGCGGCGTCCTTCGTCTCGCCGGCCGACCCGGCCCGCGCCCGCCGGCTTGAGCAGATGGAGGTACGCGCCTTCGGCTGCCTGCTCGAAGAACTGGCCGAGCGCACGGCACCCGGTGTGCTGTGCGACGGGCTGGCGGCCCTCGCTGCGCGTTGCCTCGGGGCGGTGCCGGCGCTACGGCCGGGCTTCGACGAGATCGTCCGCCATCTGGATGGGCTGGCCGTCGCAGCCTGATTGCATGGCGCTGGTGGGGGCGCCGTGACAAAAGTCGGCCCGCGCTCGCGCCACAAGTTGTAAGATCAAGTTACGAGAAAAAGGCAAACGGGGTGAGAACCCCGGACGCAAAGCTTCGGATCCTAACCTGCACCCAGGAAGGATGGCCGGGTTCCCTCAGCGCTGGTGCGTTCGCACCCGCGTCGGTTTTCCGTGCTGTCCGCACTTTCTCCTCGTGTCTTGCCGATCCAGGCCGTTCGCTGATCCCGTCAGCCGTCCTGACGCCTTCTCTCGTGCGTTTCGTACGCGATCTTTCCATTTGCGCCGCCCGTCGGCGGGAGAACGACATGAGCAAGGACAACAAGAAAATTCTCATCGCAGCCGGCGGTATCGGCATCGTTGTGGCAGGCTGGCTCGGTGCCAGCGTTTATGTGGGCAGCGTGGCCGAACGGGAGATACGGGCCTTCGCCGCCAAACCCTCGTCCGAGACCGGGGTGCGCGTGCGCAATCTTCAGCACAGCAGCGGGCTGTTCTCTGCCACCGGCTCCTTCGGGCTGGAGGTGGTGGATCAGTGTTCCAGTGGCGAGGGCGGCCAGCGCCCGGCGCTGGAGGTCGAATATTCCCTCGCCAACCTGGTGCTGCCCTCCGCGCCCCTGCGCGTGACCTGGAGCGCCAAGCCCACCGGCGAACTCGCCGCCGCGCTGGCCGAGCTCTTCGGCCCCAGCCTCAAGCTGCAGGGCAACGGCGACGTGAGCTACGGCGGCGATTTCCGCTCGGCCATGTCGCTGCCCGAGCTCGCCCTCGACCAGGGCGGCCAGAAGCTCACCATCGCGCCCTCCAGCGGCAACCTCGCCGTCGGCAAGACCGCGCTGGCGGTCAATTGGGGCATCGACAAGCTGCTCACCCGTGGCAACGGCGAAGCCGTCGAACTGGGCAAGATCGCCCTCGACGTGGATCTGAAGAACCGCTACCTGGGCACCGGCTCGTCGTCGCTGTCCATCGAGCGCATCGCCACCAGCCACGGCTCGGCCGAAGGCTTCCGCCACGCCACCCTGGTGACCGAAGATGGCGAGCGCCTCAACGCCCAGGTCACCGAGAGCCTGCGTGCCGCGTCCTTCGGCGGCGAGACGGTGAAGGATCTGACCCTCGAGATGGCGATCCGCGATCTCGACAAGCGCAGCATCGAAACCATCAGTCGCCTGTTTGGCGACACCTGCGGCCTGCAGAACATGACCTCGGACGAGGACGAAACCTTCCGCAAGGCCCTGCGCACCCTGATGACCCAGGGCTTCTCCTTCGGCATTCCCAAGCTCGCCGGCACGGTGGGCCAGGGCAGCCTGGAGGGCAAGCTGATGGTCGAGGCCCGCAAGTCCATGTCGGCGTCGGCGCCGATCTCCCTGGCGAACATGCTCAAGGCCTCCGGCGAGATGGTGCTGAAGGGCAAGGTGCTGGATGCCGGCAAGCTGCAGACGGTGCAGGCCATGGGTTTCACCCAGGGCCCGGACGGCAGCCTGAAGGGCAGCTTCGAGTACGCAGAGGGCGTGCTGCGCACCAATGGCCGGATCTTCGATGGCAGCGCCGTGCAGGCCAGCCTGGGCGGCGCGGATCAGGTGCTCAACGCCTTCCTCGACAAGCCGAAGCTGGCCGCCAACGCCGCGCAAGTCGAATCCCTGCAGGCGCCCGCGCCGATCATCGCCGACGAAGAGCCCGAAGTCGCCGAAGCGCCGGCCGCCGCGCCCGCCGCAGCCCCCGCGCCCGTGGCCGCG
>NZ_BSPX01000013.1:0-69554 GCF_030161255.1 Zoogloea oryzae | reverse complement strand
CGACAGCGCCGACAGCGACGCCGACACCACCACCGGCAAGACCATCCAGACCGTGCTCGACTCCGGCGAGTCCGACCGCAGCTGGGACGCCGGCATCGTGGCCAACACCGGCAACATCAGCGGCACCGTGCGTGAGGATCTGGACAACAACAACACTGGCGATGCCCCCATTGCCGGCGTGACTGTTGCCCTGGTCAACCCGACCACTGGCGCCATCATCGCGACCACCACCACCGACGTGAATGGCAACTATGTCTTCACGAACGTGCCGGCGGGTTCGTACAACGTGGTCGAGACCAACAAGACCGGCTACATCGACGTATCCGACAAGGATGGCGGCAACCCGAACAGCATCTCCGTGACGCTGACCCCGGGCCAGTCCAGCACCGGCAACGACTTCGTCGATGAGCGCACCGCCGCCATCGGTGACAAGGTGTGGCTCGACACCAACGCCAACGGCGTGCAGGACGCGGGCGAAGCCGGTGTCTCCGGCGTGACCGTGAAGCTGCTGGACAGCACCGGCAACGTGGTATCCACCACCGCCACCGACGCCAACGGCAACTACCTGTTCAGCAGCCTCGCCCCGGGCGACTACGCGATCCAGGTGACGGCGCCGGCTGGCTACGTGGTGACCGGCAAGGATCAGGGGGGCAACGACGCCACCGACAGCGACATCGATCCGACCACCGGCAAGACCATCAACACCACCCTCAGCGCCGGCGAAACCGACCTCTCCTGGGATGCGGGCATCTACAAGACCGCCTCGCTGGGTGACAAGGTCTGGCTCGACAGCAACAAGAACGGCGTGCAGGACGCAGGCGAAGCCGGCGTTTCGGGCGTGACCGTGAAGCTGCTCAACGCCGCCGGCTCTGTGGTTGCGACCGCCACCACCGACGCCAACGGCAACTACCTGTTCAGCAACCTCACCCCGGGCAGCTACGCCGTCCAGGTTGTTGCACCGGCTGGCTACACCTTCACCACGAAGGATGCCGCCGCCGCCACCGACCTGACCGACAGCGACGTGGATGCCACCACCGGCAAGACCGTGCTGACGACCCTCGACTCCGGTGAAAACGACCTGAGCTGGGACGCTGGCCTGGTTGCGCCGACCGCCTCCTACGGCGACAAGGTGTGGCTGGACAAGAACGCCAACGGTGTTCAGGACGCGGGCGAAGCCGGTCTCTCCGGCGTCACCGTGAAGCTGCTCAACAGCGCCGGTTCCGTGGTCGCGACCACCACCACCGACGCCAACGGCAACTACCTGTTCAACAACCTGACCCCGGGTGACTACTCGGCCCAGGTGGTGGCGCCGACCGGCTACTTCATCAGCGCCAAGGACCAGGGCGGCAACGACGCCACCGACAGCGACTTCGATCCGACCACCGGCAAGACCATCACGACGACCCTCTCGGCCAACGAGAACGACCTGTCGTGGGATGCGGGCCTGTACCAGAAGGCTTCCATCGGCGACAAGGTGTGGGCCGACTGCAACAACAACGGTCTGCAGGATGCGGGCGAAGCGGGTGTGCCGGGCATCACCGTCAAGCTGCTGGACGCCAGCGGCAACGTGGTCGCCACCACCCTGACCGACATCAACGGCAACTACGTCTTCAAGGACCTGATGCCGGGCACCTACTCCGTGCAGTTCGTGGCCCCCGCCGGCTACACCTTCACGACCAAGGATGTGGGTACCAATGATGCGATCGACTCCGATGTCGGTGCCGGCACCGTGCTGGGCACCACCAACCTGATCGTCAATGGCAGCTTCGAGAACGGCACCACCGGCTGGTGCGGTTACGGGGATTCCATCGAGATCAACACCGCAGGTGCCTACGGCGTCTCCGCCGTGACCGGCGCCATGGTGGCCGAGCTCGATGCCAACTGCACCGGCACCGTCACCGGCTTCTACCAGGATGTCACCACCGTCGCCGGCCAGAGCTACCAGCTCTCCGTCGATGTGGCCCAGCGTGCCGGCTACGCCGCTTCCACCAACACCGTGGAAGTGTTCTGGGAAGGGGTGAAGATCGCCACCATCGATCCGACCTCCACCGCGCTCACCAAGTACACCTTCACCGTGACTGCGGCCGATGCCAGTAGCCGCCTGGAGTTCCGTGAGCAATCCGGCGACGACGACAGCGTTGGCGGCATCATCGACAACGTCAGTCTGGTCACCATCAACGGCGGCGGCACGGTCGGCACCACCATCCAGACCGTTCTGGAATCCGGTGAGAACGACCTGACCTGGGACGCCGGCCTGACCGTGAAGGCGGTTACCGCCACCTTCGACTTCACCGGCAACACCGCGACCGACGGCACCGATGGCAACCTCCTGTGCTACAGCAACAACGGCATCTCGGTGAACGCCAGCGCCTTCAGCCGTGACAAGGCGACCGGTGCGTGGGCCAAGGCCTACCTCGGCGCCTACGGCGGTGGCCTGGGTGTGACCGACAGCAGCGAAGGCACCGGCTCCGGCAGCACCCACACGGTGGACAACAACGGCACCCGCGACAACTACGTGCTGTTCGAGTTCTCCCAGACCGTGGTGGTGGACAAGGCTTACCTGGGCTACGTGGTCGGCGACAGCGATGCCAAGGTGTGGGTCGGCACCGTCAATGGCGCCTTCGACAGCCACATCACCCTCAGCGACGCCGTGCTCACCAGCATGGGCTTCACCGAGGTGAGCGCCAGCACCCTGACCTCTGCCCGCTGGGCCGAGCTCAATGCCGGCGGCGTGGCAGGCAACGTGCTGATCGTCGCGGCCAATCCGGGCGAGACCGACGACTACTTCAAGATCCAGCAAGTCGTGGTCAGCACCCCGAACGCCTTCTGCGCGACCGACGTCTCCATCGGCGACAAGGTGTGGAACGACGCCAACATGAACGGCGTGCAGGATGCGGGCGAAGCCGGCATCTCCGGCGTGACCGTCAAGCTGCTCAACGGCGCCGGCTCGGTGATCGCCACGACCACCACCGACGCGAACGGCAGCTACCTGTTCGAGAAGCTGGCTGCGGGCGACTACAAGATCCAGGTCGTCACCCCCAACGGCTACGCCATCACCTCCAAGGATGCTGGCGGCAACGATGCCACCGACAGTGACATCGACTCGACCGGCACCACCGGGCTCTACACCCTGACCCAGGGCAGCAACAACCTGACCGTCGATGCCGGCTTCTACAAGCCGAGCGCCGCCACGGCCAGCATCGGCGACCGGGTGTGGGAAGACAAGAACTTCAACGGCATCCAGGATTCCGGTGAAGCGGGCGTCAAGGGCGTGACCGTCAAGCTGCTCAACAGCGCCGGCTCCGTGGTGGCCACCGCCACGACCGACGCCTACGGCAACTACCTGTTCAGCAACCTCGCGGCTGGTCAGTACAAGGTGCAGGTGGTGGCCCCGACCGGCTACTACGTCACCAAGCAGGATCAGGCCGGCTGGAACGGCACCGACAGCGCCATCAACAGCTCGGGCTACACCGGCACCATCGACCTCGCGGCGGGCCAGTCCCTCCTGAAGGTGGACGCGGGCCTGTACCGCAAGGCCAGCGTTGGCGACAAGGTCTGGCTGGACAGCGACAACGACGGCATCCAGGACAGCGGCGAATGCGGCGTGGCCAACGTCACCGTCAAGCTGCTCAACAGCGCCGGCGCGGTGATCGCCACCACCTGCACGGATTCGGCTGGTAACTACAAGTTCACCAACCTGGATCCGGGCCAGTACAGCCTGTCGTTCGACAAGACCAACGCCTACTACTACACCGGGTACTACGACTGGTTCGGCAACGCCAAGACCCAGAACGTGTCCTCCTCTGGCTACCAGTGGACCACGAAGGACGTCGGCAGCAACGCCTACGACACGACCGACAGCGATGTCGCCCGTGTGTCCTCGACGTACTACAACCAGGGCAACACCGACAAGTTCACCCTGGTCTCCGGTCAGTACGACAGCAGCCGTGACGGCGGCATCTGCCCGATCGTGATCGACCTGGACGGCAACGGCATCCAGACCGTGGCCCGCGAAAACACCAACGGCACGTTTGACCTGATCGGCAACGGTTCGGCCATCCAATCCGGCTGGCTGTCCAGCGGCGACGCCTTCCTGGCGATCGACACCAACGGCAACGGCAAGATCGACAACATCCACGAACTGTTCGGCGGCAACGGCGCCGGCCAGGGCTTCGCCAAGCTGGCGTCCTTCGACAGCAACGGCGACGGCGTGGTCGATGCCAACGATGCCCAGTTCGCCAATCTGACGGTCTGGCGCGACGCCAATGGCAACCAGCAGACCGATGCCGGCGAGCTGATGAGCCTGACCGAGGCCGGTGTTGCCAGCCTCAAGGTGTCGTACTTCGCACTGCCCGCGGTCGATGAGCAGGGCAACCTGCACCTCGAACGCAGTGCTGCGACCCTGGCCGACGGCAAGTCGGTGGACATGACCGACGTGTATTTCAACGTCGATGCCACCGAAGTGGCCCAGGCCGGCGGTTCCCTGCCGTCCATGGCCGACCTGCTGAGCACCGATGTCAGCCTCGACAGCGTCCTCGGTGTCCCCGCGGCTGCCGGTGACGTGGCTGGCGCCTCGGTGGCGGTGACCGTCAGCGACAACGCCGTGGCCGCCCTCGGCCAGCTCAGCCAGCTCTACGAAGAGCAGCAGTACGCCCTGGCTGCAGCCTAAGAAACGCCTTGTCCCGGCCGGGTTCGCCCGGCCGGCCAGGCATCTGAATCAAGCAACACCCGAAATCACTTTTTTAACGTAGGAGCGAGTAAATGATGCAAATCTCCAACATGAAGAAGGCTGCCCTGGCCTTCGCCGCCGCCGGCCTGATGGCCAGCGCTTCCGCCCACGCCGACTCCCTGCTGCTGGACCAGGACGTGAACACCCTGCTGGCCTTCACGGTGGACGTCTCCGGCCTGTCGAAGAGCGTTGAAACCGGCGTCTTCAACGTCGCCAACCAGACCACCGGCGGCTCCTTCCTGGCCTTCTGCTCGGAGCTGCTGCAGGGCGTCTCCGTCGATGCCGTGACCACCGGCCTCGAGTTCAGCCCCTCCGGCGCCGTGCCGGCTGCCGTGCAGACCCTCTACAACCAGAGCTTCAGCCTGGTGAACCCGACCAGCGCCGTTGAAGTCGCCGGTTTCCAGATCGCCCTGTGGGAAGCCCTGGATGACGGCGACCTGTTCGGTGGCGCCCTGCAGAACTGGGCTGGCAAGACCGGCTCCGTGACCGAGAGCGAAGCCCTCGACCAGGCCTGGATCTACCTGACCGCCCTGGCTGATGGTGACCCCGCCACCGCCAGCTACAAGCTGACCAACTGGGGCAACGCCCTGAGCCAGGACATCATCGAAGCCAAGATCCCTGAGCCCACCAGCATGGCGCTGGGCGCCCTGGGCCTGGCCGGTCTGTCGCTCGTCCGTCGCCGCAAGTCCTGATTGCGGACCGAGGTGGTGCGGGCGTGCCGCGTCACCTCGCCGAAGCAGGGCCGGTAACGGTATCGCGAAAAGGGGGCTCGCCCCCTTTTCGCCTTTTCTGGCAGCAGCCGGGAGGCATCGACCCGCGCTGTCACCAATTAAATCTCGATCGTCCCCAAACAGTCGGCGTGGCCTGCTGCAGGCCGTGACGTATGCATTCGTCCGGGGCGCGGGCCTCGGCTATCGTCTGCCGAACGTCCGTGAACCGTGAATGTCCGGTTCCGCACCCCGCCATTCGCACCCGAGGTTGTCATGTATCGAACCCGTTCCCTTTCTGCCGTTCTGATTGGTGCAGGCCTGACCATGCTGGCGGCGACCGCCAGCGCCGAAGTGCTCCTCACCACGCCCCAGAACCCGCTCACGGCAGCCCCCGGTCGGTCCGATCTCGAGGCGCTCAACAAGGGGCAGCAGGCACTCGCCGCCCGTCAGTTCGAGCAGGCCGAAAAACATTTCGGCGACGCTTACAAGCTCAATCCCCGCTCCGTCGAGGCCATGCTCGGGCTGGCCGCTGCAACCCACGCAGCAGGCAAGTCGAAGCTGGCCCGGGACTGGATGAGCAGCGCCGTGGCCATGGCGCCCGGTCAGGCCAATGTGCTGCAGGCCCAGGCCAAGCTGCTGGTGGAACTCGGCCTCACGACCGAGGCGGAGGAGAGCTACCGCGCCGCGATCGCCGGCCAGCCCGGCCTCGTGCAGCTCAAGCTGGACCTCGCCGCGCTATATCTCGAAAAACTCAAGAAGCCGGCCCAGGCCGCCGCGGTGCTGCGGGACGTGCTCAAGCAGCACCCCGAGATGGCCGCAGCCCACCTGGGGCTCGGCCTCGCCCTGTCGGCCGACGGCAAGATCGAGGAAGCCTCCCGGGTGCTCGACGAGGCCGTCCGCCGTGATCCGAACAACCCCTTCGCGCTCCACGCCCAGGGCCTCGTGGCCCTGCGCCTGAGTCAGGCCGACCGGGCGCTCGCCGCCTTCGACAAGGCGCTCGTGCTGCGCAAGGATTTTGCCGGCGCCATGATCGGCCGCGGCGACGCCCTCCTGGCCCTCGGAAAGGGCGACCAGGCCATCGAGGCGTATACCCGCGCCAGCGCGTTGGCGCCCCGGAGTGCCTACCCCCACGCCCTGCGCGGCATCGCGTTTGAAAAGATGAAGCGTCTGCCCGAGGCCGAAGCCGCCTACCGGGAAGCCCTGAAGATCGACCCCGAAGATGTGCGCATCATGAACAATCTGGCCTTCGTGCTGGCCAGCCAGAAGGTGAAGCTGGACGAAGCCCTCAAGCTCGCCGAACGTGCGGTGGCCAAGGACGGCAACCGGGCCAGCCTCTACGACACCCTGGGTGTGGTCTACCTGGCCCGCAACGACTCGAAGGCCGCCCGTCAGGCCTTCGAGAAGGGCCTGGCCCTGGAGCCCGGCAACCTGACCTTGCGCCAGCATCACACCATGCTCGGTTCCAACCAGACCGTTGCGACCACCAGCGCGCCGGCCGCGCCGGTCAAGCCCGCGGCTGCCGTGGCGGCCCCTGCACCGGCACCCGTGCCAGCCCCCGCGCCCGCCCTGGTGGCGAGCGCCCCGAAGGCCGCGCCAGCCGTTGCTCCGGCGCCTGTGCCGGCTCCGGCGGCGAAACCGGCCGCAGTCGATGCCGATGCGACCAAGGCCGTCGCGAGCCGTCTGGAATCCTGGCGGCAGGCCTGGGAGGCCAAGGACACCAACCGCTATCTGGCTTTCTATGGCGCCGACTTCGTGCCCGCCGACAAGCGCGCCCGCAGCGCCTGGGAGGCCGACCGCCGGGTGAAGCTCGACAAGAAGGGCGACATCCGCGTCCAGGTGGATGCCCCCAGCTTCAAGCTGGAAGGCAATGTGGTGGTGGTCACCTTCGAGCAGCGCTACCAGTCGGGTAACTACAGCGACGCCGGCCGCAAGCGCCTGGAGTGGGTGAAGGACGGCAGCGACTGGAAGATTCGCCGCGAAGCCCAGCAGTAAAGTCGCCCCTCAGAGCAGCATCCAGCGGCTCCCGCCGGCCTGCTTGGCGGCGTACATCGCCCGGTCGGCCTGGCCGAGAATGTGGTGCAGGTCGTAACCATCCTTCGGGTAGGTGGCGATGCCGATGCTGGCTCCGAGGGCGTTGCCCGGGCAGACCTCGTCCGGAATGTCGCCAATGGCGGCCACCAGCCGGTTGCAGAACTGTCCGATGTGCTCCGGGTCGTGGAGGTTGGGGCACAGGATCGCGAACTCGTCGCCTCCCAGCCGGGCCACCAGGTCGGTGGTGCGGGCGGTGGATTCCAGGCGTGCCGCCAGCTGCACCAGCACCTGGTCGCCGGTGGCGTGGCCGAAGCGGTCGTTGATCGGCTTGAAGCCATCCAGGTCGATCACCAGCACCGCGCCGGCCGAGCCGTCGACCCGCGCACGGGCCAGGATGCCCAGCCCGGTTTCGGTGAAGGCCTTGCGGTTGGCGAGGCCGGTCAGCGGATCATGGCGGGCCATCTCGCGCCAGCGTTCGCTCTCCTTCTCCATCTGCCGGTGCCGGCGCAGCATCCCCAGCACGATCACCAGGAAATTGCCCAGCGCCAGCACGAAGGCGCCGGTCTGGATCGCCCGCAGATCCCGCGAGCGGCGCACCGAGTCGTGTTCGAGGGCGGTGGTGAGCCTGTTCATCAGCGCCAGGATCTCCCGGTTGTTGCCCACCATGTAGTCGGCCGCTGCGGTATAGGCGCGCCCCTCCTGTGCGGAGGATGCGGCGGGCAGGTAGCCACGCAGCGGCGTGATGAGCTTTCGGGCCCGGGCCACGACCTCGGCGGCCTCGCCCTCCACGGCCTGCAGGATGACCGGCGCATCGTCGCCCCCGGTGGTCTGGCCGCCGTCGGCAAAGGCCGACAAGGTGCGCTCGAACAGCCCGAAGGCGAGATCCACCTCCTGGGCGGCGGCGTTGACGTCTTGCGGGGTGGTGGCGCGGGTGGTGAGGAGCAGCGCCTTGGTGGTCTGCTGGGAGAGCATCCGCTGACGCCCGGCCAGGTTGATCGCCACGGCATCCTGGGCGATCTGGTTGGCCAGCCACAGGTTGATCATCAGCACGCTGAGATCCAGCACGACAAACATCACGATGGCGGTGATGAGTCGACGGGGCGAACCTATCAGGGCACTGACCGGGATCGGCATGGGCGCGGTAACGCCACGCCGGCTTGGCGGCGACGGCGGGGCAGCAGGACGATGAACTGATTATCGGCGCGAAAGCCCCGCCCGTGTAGGGGCGCTGCCCCCAAAAATGCCAAACGGCCCGAAGGCCGTCTGGAAAAGGGTGAGCCGGCCGGGCCGGATCAGTCCTTGTAGCGCTCTTCGAGGGCCGCGATGGCCGGCAGGGTCTTGCCTTCGAGGAACTCGAGGAAGGCGCCGCCGCCGGTGGAGATGTAGCCCACGTCGTCGGCGATGTGGAACTTGGCGATGGCCGCCAGGGTGTCGCCGCCGCCGGCGATGGAGAAGGCTTCGGAGTGGGCGATGGCCGAGGCCATCATCTTGGTGCCGCCGGCGAACTGGGGCAGCTCGAACACGCCGACCGGGCCGTTCCAGACGATGGTGCCGGCGTTGGCGATGATCTCGCCCAGGCGCGCGGCGCTCTTCGGGCCGATGTCGAGGATGCGGTCGTGGGCGGCCACGTCATCGACGGAGATCTTGTTGGCGCGGGCCAGGGCGGAGACTTCGTCGGCCACCACCACGTCGGTCGGCAGGGGCACTTCGGCGCCGCGTTCCTTCATGATGTCCATGATCGCGTGGGCTTCCTTGACCAGGTCGGGCTCGGCCAGGGATTCGCCGATGCGCTTGCCGGAGGCCAGCAGGAAGGTGTTGGCGATGCCGCCGCCGACGATCAGCTGGTCCACCTTGTCGGCCAGCGACTTGAGGATGGTGAGTTTGGACGACACCTTGGAGCCGCCGACGATGGCGACCAGCGGGCGGGCCGGGTTGCCCAGGGCCTTGCCCAGCGCGTCGATCTCGGCGCCCATCAGGATGCCGGCGCAGGCCACGGGGGCGAAGCGGGCGATGCCGTGGGTGGTGGCTTCGGCGCGGTGGGCGGTGCCGAAGGCGTCGTTCACGTAGATGTCGCACAGGGCGGCCATCTTCTTGGCGAGCTCTTCGTTGTCCTTCTTCTCGCCCTTGTTGCAACGGCAGTTTTCGAGCAGCACGACTTCGCCGGCGGCGACTTCGAAGCCACCGTCGACCCAGTTCTGGATCAGGCGCACGGGCTTGCCCAGCAGCTGGCCCAGGCGCACGGCGACCGGCGCGAGGGTGTCGTCGGCCTTCAGCTCGCCCTCGGTCGGACGACCCAGGTGGGAGGTGACCATGACCGCGGCGCCGCCTTCGACGGCGTACTTGATGGACGGGATGGAGGCGCGGATGCGGGTGTCTTCGGTGATGTTGCCGGCGTCGTCCTGGGGCACGTTCAGGTCGGCACGGATGAAGACACGCTTGCCCTTGACGTCGAGATCGGTGAGTTTCTTGACTTGCATGATGATGTTCTTCGAGGCTTCGGAATGAAAAACGCCCCGCGCAGGCGGGGCGTCGAAACAACAGGCTTACTTGGCGTTGACGTAGGCGCGGGCCGCGTCGAGCATGCGGCAGGAGTAGCCCCACTCGTTGTCGTACCAGGCCAGCACCTTGACCAGCACGGAGCCGTCTTCACCCTTGATGACGCGGGTCTGGGTGGCGTCGAAGGTGGAGGAGACGGTGGTGTGGTTGAAGTCGGAGGAGACCAGCGGCTCGTTGTTGACGGCCAGGATGCCCTTCAGCGGGCCGTTGGCCGCGGCGGTCATCAGCGCGTTGATTTCTTCCTTGGTGGTGGCGCGCTCGGCGGTGAAGGTCAGGTCGACCAGCGAGACGTTGATGGTCGGGACGCGCAGGGCGAAGCCATCGACCTTGCCAACCAGCTGCGGCAGCACCAGGCCGACGGCCTTGGCGGCGCCGGTCTTGGTCGGGATGATGTTGGCGGCAGCGGCGCGGGCGCGGCGCAGATCCTTGTGGCGGACGTCCACGGTCACCTGGTCGTTGGTGTAGGCGTGGATGGTGGTCATCAGGCCCTGCTTGATGCCGACGCTGTCGGCCAGGATCTTGGCGACCGGGGCCAGGCAGTTGGTGGTGCAGGAGGCGTTGGAGACGACGGTCATGTCGGCACGCAGCGCTTCTTCGTTGACGCCCATGACGATGGTGGTGTCCACGTCGTCACCGCCCGGGGCGGAGATCAGCACGCGCTTGGCGCCCTGGTCGAGCAGCGCCTGGGCCTTGGCCTTGGTGGTGTAGGCGCCGGTGCACTCGAGCAGCACGTCCACGCCGTGGGAACCCCAGTTGACGCCCTTCGGATCCTTGGTGGAGTAGAACGGGATCTTCTTGCCGTCGATGATGATGACGTTGTCGCCTTCGGTTTCGACGGAGGTCGCAAAGCGGCCGTGGGTGGTGTCGTACTTGAGCAGGTGGGCGTTGGTGGCCAGATCGCCGGAGGCGTTGATGGCGACCACTTCGAATTCGTTCTGCAGACCTTGCTCGTAAATGGCGCGCAGCGTGCAGCGACCGATACGACCGAAACCATTGATGGCAACTTTGATGCTCATCGAGCCTTCTCCCTAGTTAATTACACGAAACCGAAATCATGTTGCTTGCGGCGCCCGGGGGCGCCGCGCCTGTATTGTGGCCCGCCTGGATCAGGCGAGCACCTTCTTCACGGCGGCGACCACTGCCTCGGCGGTGATGCCGAAATACTTGAACAGTTCGCCGGCCGGGGCCGATTCGCCGAAGCGGTCGAGGCCGATGACCTCGCCCTCGAGGCCCACGTACTTGCGCCAGCCGTCGGTGACGCCGGCTTCCACGGCGACGCGGGGCAGGCCCTTCGGCAGCACGGCGTCGCGGTAGGCGGCGTCCTGGCGGTCGAAGACGTTGGTGCTGGGCATCGACACCACGCGCACGGCCACGCCTTCGTCTGCGAGCTGCTTCTGGGCGGCCATGGCGAGGGCGACCTCGGATCCGGTCGCTATGATAACGGCTTGCGGCGAAACCGGCTGTGACACAGTGCCCGCTTCGGACAACACGTAACCGCCGCGGCGGATGTCGGCCACCTGCTGGCTGCTGCGCGGCTGGAAGGGCAGGTTCTGGCGCGAGAAGGCCAGCGAGCTGGGGCCGGTGGCGCGCTCGATCGACGCCGCCCAGGCGACTGCCGATTCGGTGGTGTCGCAGGGGCGCCAGACGTCCATGTTGGGGATCAGGCGCAGGGAGGCGGTCTGCTCGACCGGCTGGTGGGTCGGGCCGTCTTCGCCGAGGCCGATCGAATCGTGGGTGAACACGAAGATCTGGCGCACCTTCATCAGCGCTGCCATGCGCAGGGCGTTGCGGGCGTATTCGCTGAACATCAGGAAGGTGGCGGTGTAGGGCACCAGACCGCCGTGCAGCGCGATGCCGTTGGCGATGGCCGCCATGCCGAACTCGCGCACGCCGTAGTAGACGTAGTTGCCGCCGGTGGTGCGGGAGACGCCCTTGGCGCCGGACCACAGGGTCAGGTTGGAGCCGGCCAGGTCGGCCGAGCCGCCGAGGAGCTCGGGCAGCTTGGGCGCGAAGGCTTCGATGCTGTTCTGGCTGGCCTTGCGGGTGGCGATGGTCTCGCCCTTTTCAGTGACCTTGGCGAGCACCGCATCCACGTGGGCAGCCCAGTCGGCGGGCAGCTCACCGGTCATGCGGCGGGTGAACTCGGCGGCGAGCTCGGGGAACTCGGCGGCGTAGGCGGCGAAGCGGGTGTTCCAGTCGGCCTCGAGCGCGGCGCCCTTGGTGCGGGCATCCCAGGCTTCGTAAACATCCGCCGGGATCTCGAAGGGCGGGTGGTTCCAGCCGATGTAGGCGCGGGCGGCTTCGATTTCGGCGGCACCCAGCGGGGCACCGTGGACGTCGTGGCTGTCCTGCTTGTTGGGGCTGCCGGCGCCGATGATGGTCTTGCAGCAGATCAGGCTCGGGCGGCCGGTCTCGGCCTGGGCGGCCTTCAGGGCGGCCTCGATGGCGACCGGGTCGTGGCCCTGGACGTCACGCACCACGTGCCAGCCGTAGGCTTCGAAGCGCTTCGGGGTGTCGTCGGTGAACCAGCCCTCGACGTGGCCGTCGATGGAGATGTTGTTGTCGTCGTAGAAGGCGATCAGCTTGCCCAGGCCCCAGGTGCCGGCGAGCGAGCAGGCTTCGTGGGAGATGCCTTCCATCAGGCAGCCGTCGCCCAGGAAGACGTAGGTGTGGTGATCGACGACGGTGTGGCCGGGACGGTTGAAGTCGGCGGCGAGGATCTTCTCGGCCAGCGCCATGCCCACCGCGTTGGTGATGCCCTGGCCCAGCGGGCCGGTGGTGGTCTCGACGCCGGGGGTGTAGCCGACTTCCGGGTGGCCCGGGGTCTTGCTGTGCAGCTGGCGGAAGTTCTTCAGGTCGTCGATCGACAGATCGTAGCCGGTGAGGTGCAGCAGGGCGTAGATCAGCATCGAGCCGTGGCCGTTGGACTGGACGAAGCGGTCGCGGTCGGCCCACTTGGGATTTGCCGGGTTGTGGCGCAGATGGCGGCGCCACAGGACTTCGGCGATCTCGGCCATGCCCATCGGGGCACCAGGGTGGCCGGAGTTGGCCTTCTGGACGGCGTCCATGGCCAGCGCGCGAATCGCGCCAGTCAGGGGGTTGAAGACGGGCGGCTTGACATTACGCGAAGAAGACATCTGGGAACCTTCGGCCGGGGAGAGCGGCGCGCAAAGACCGCAATTATCTTTGATTTCCCGGGGCTTGGGTAGCCTTGGCGGCTTGAATCCGCCTGTTGGGCCCGTCACGGCCGGGATGGAAAAACTCCGGCATAATCCCGTACGCCTTACATTTTCTTACATCGCGCCTGCCGATGCGTCTGCTCTCCCGCTGGACCTCCCTGGTCGTCGTCCTTGTCGCCCTGCTGCTGGGCGGTTGCGGCGGCATGAAATACACCGTTGACGATGGCCGCAAGGTCAATGAGACGCTGCTGGGCAACCTGCGTGCCCTGGGCCACGGCGAGCGTGCGCTGCGTCCGGCCATCGTGCGCTCCGCGGCCCTCAAGGACCCGGACTGCAGCCACCAGTGGGAGCTGCCCTTCAGCGTGGCGACGAGCTACGAGTGGGAAGAGGACGACCGGGTGGCGTGGGTGCGCGCGCTGCAGGTGGATGAGCGGCTCACGGTGGTGGCAGCCGCGCCGGACATCGGCCTTGCGCCCGGCGACAAGATCGTCGAGATCAAGGGCTACAAGAAGAACGACGCCAACAAGATGCTCGCCGAGCTCGCCGAACTGCGCGACGACGGCGAGCCTTTCCCCATCAGGACGGCTGCCGGCAAGACGGTGACCATCAAGCCCCTGCAAGTGTGCCGTGGCTATGCCCGGCTGGCGCCGCCGGTGACGCCTGGCTACCAGGATTTTCACTGGCTGATGAGCATCCATCCGCTGGAGATCTTCGGCCCCCAGATCACCCCCGACGAAGCCCTGTGGATGGTGCTGTGGACCCAGGGCCTGTCGGAAGAGGGCGGTGCGCGGATGAAGACGTATCACTACAGCAAGGAGATCGTCTCCACGCTGTTCGAGATCGCGTCCCTTGCCACCGGCCTCAACGCCGCGGCACAGGCCGCCAAGGTGGCGGCCAACCAGGCAGCCCAGGCGGCGGCTGCGGCGGCCGCCAAATCGGCATCCGAAGCGGTCGCCAAGCAGGCGCTGCAGGAGGCCGCCAGGAAGCTGGCCGAACAGGCCGCCCAGGATTACGTCCAGAAGATTGGTGAGGAAGTGGTGAAGTCGGTCGGCCGCCAGGCTGGCAATGTGCTGCGGGACACCTTCATGGCGCGGATGGGGATGGCGGTGTCGAGCCTGTCGTGGGTGGCCACCACCGCTTTCGACGACGCCGACCGCTGGGCCTACGACCGCATCGGCAAGCTTGGCGGCGACCCGCTGGCCGGCGCAACCCTGCATCAGAAGCTCCTCGACCAGAACCGCATCAGCAACGTCTTTGTGCTGGATGAAGAGCGGCTGGCCAAGTTCGTGAACCTCGCCCGCCAGACCCAGCGTGAAGAAATGCTCGCGGCCGTCCTCAAGGGCGCGTCGCTGGAGGCGTTTACCTTGAAGCTCTCCGATCTGCCCAGCGCCTCCGACGAAATCGGCGGCATGGCGCTCGCCTCGGACAGCGAGGAGATCAAGCCGCCGTCGGGCCTTGGCCAGACCGGCCTGATCGATGCCATGCTGAGAATGCCCCTCGAATCGGGCGACGAATGAGTCATGAAGAAGATGCGAATCCTTGATCTGTGCGGTGCCCTGGCCTGTTCGCTCATCACCGCGGCGGTCGCCCAGACGCCGCCGCCGGCTTCGTCGATGCCCGACGACTCCGGCGCCCAGCTGGATTGCCCGGCCGCCATGCAGCAGGCCGAGCTGACCTTCGAGCGCGGCCAGCAGGTGGCCGCCGCCAAGCGCTGGAAGGACGCTCAGCCCCTGCTGGCCGAAGCCAGCGGCGCCTTTCTGAGCATCGCCGCCAACTGTCCGGCGGTGGCGGCCCAGGCCAACAGGCAGGGCGACAAGGCCGCCGCGCTCCTCAAGCAGGCCGAGGCGGCGTCGAGCCATCAGAGCGAATGCCTGCCGCGCCTCGACAAGGCCCTCGACCTGGAGGTCAAGGTGGCCGCGGCCCGCGGCGAGAAGGGCGATCCCGCCCAGATCGAACGCCTGCTGGCCGACGCCGAAAATGTGTGGCGCGAGGCGGCCGACCTGTGCCATCCGCCCCACAAGGAGAAAGCCGAGAAGAGCCTCGCGGCCACGGTGCGCGCCCGCGCGGCCAACGCCGAGCTGCTCAGCTCCGGCCCCGCCTGCGATGCCGCCTGGAAGAGCGCCACGTCGCTCGGCGACTACGCCCGCGTGGCCTGGAAGGACAAGCGCTGGGACGATGCCGCATCCCTCTACAGCAAGGCCGTGCTGGCCTGGGAAGGCGCCGCCGATAAATGCGCCGGCAGCCGTCAGACCCAGGCCATGCGCAAGGTCGAGCAGACCCAGATCGACGCCCACAACGCCGAGCACTGCGGCCCCCTGTGGGATGCCGCCACCGACCAGACCCAGCAGCTGCGCACCACCGGGCAGGCGGTGTCAGCCACCGAGAAGGACGTGCTGTCGGTGAAGGCCGAGGTGGCCTGGCGCGACGCGGTGATCCAGTGCCGCGGCAATCCCCAGAGCCTCGCCCGCACCAACGCCGACGCGATCTCCCGGGAGCGCGGCACGCCGCTGCCCCAGAACGCGATGGCCCTGTACGGCAGCCGCAAGGCGCCGCCGCCGGCCATCGTGACCAATCAGCCGGTGGTAGCGCCGGTGGTCGTCCAGCCGGCGGCCACGGCCGTCGCCAGGCTGCCGGCCGCCGCAGCGGTGACGGCCACGGCTGCTGCCGCGACGACTGCCGCCCCAGCGCCGGCACCGGCACCCAAGCCTGCTCCGGTGGCCGAGAGCAAACCTGCCGCTCCGACCCCGGCCGCTCCGCCGGGCGAAGTGGTGCTGGTGGCGGGCGACACCACGTATCGCGGCGCCTTCACGCTCGAGCGCCAGACCGGCGCGGTGAGCGGTACCGGCACCGTCGAATGGACCAACGGCGAGCGCTACGTGGGCACCCTGGTCAATGGCCGCAAGCACGGCAAGGGGCGCTTCGAGTGGGTGGGCGGCCAGTGGTACGAGGGCGACTGGGTCGATGACCAGGCCGTCGGCTACGGGGTGATCCGCTTTGCCGGCGGCAACCGCTACGAAGGTGCGGTGAAGGATGGTGAGCCCAATGGCCGCGGCACCCAGATCTTCCCCAGCGGCGACCGCTACACCGGCGACTTCGTGCGCGGGGTGTTCCACGGCCAGGGCTCGTACGCCTGGAAGAACGGCAACCGCTATGACGGCACCTGGAACATGGGCCGTAAGCACGGCCAGGGCCGCCTGACCTGGGCCAGCGGCGAAGGTTGGGAGGGCGAATTCCAGAACGACCAGCAGACCGACAAGGGCAAGAACCTCACCGCATCGGTCAAATAAGGCCGGGTGTGGACATGAAACGGGGCAGCCGCGGCTGCCCCGTTGTCGTATCAGGCGCCGGTCACACCCACTGGCGACGGCGCTCCATCAGCTTCCAGATCAGCGGGGTGAGGATCAGCTGCATTGCCAGATCGAGCTTGCCGCCGGGCACCACGATGGTGTTGGCGCGGGACATGAAGCTGCCGTCCACCATCCGCAGCAGGTAGGGGAAATCCACGCCCCGCGGGTCGCGGAAGCGGATGATGACCATCGATTCGTCGGCGGTGGGGATGTCGCGGGCGATGAAGGGGTTCGACGTATCCACCATCGGCACCCGCTGGAAGTTGATGTGGGTGTGCGAGAACTGGGGGACGATGTAATGCACGTAGTCGTGCATCCGCCGCAGGATGGTCTCCTGCACGGCTTCGAGGGAATAGCCGCGGGTTTTCGTGTCCCGGTGGATCTTTTGTATCCACTCCAGGTTGGTGATTGGAACGACGCCGATCAGCAGGTCGGCGTGGCGGCAGATGTTCACCTTGTCGGTGATCACCGCGCCGTGCAGGCCTTCGTAGAACAGACAGTCGGTGTCGGGCGGGATGTCTTCCCAGGGCGTGAAGCTGCCCACCTTCAGGCCGCGGCGGGCGGCTTCTTCGGAATGGTGAAGGTAATGGCGCCGCCGGCCGCTGCCCGATTCGCCGTAGGTGCGGAAGAGCTGTTCGAGGTCTTCGAGCAGGTTGGCCTCGGGCCCGAAGTGGCTGATCCCGCGCTGGCCCTTGTTTTCGGCGTCGATGATGAGTTCGCGGATCTCATCGCGGGTGTAGCGGTGGAAGCTGTCGCCTTCGATGATCGCGGCGTTGACCTTCTCGCGCCAGAAGATGCCTTCGAAAGTGTGCTTCACGGTCGTCGTGCCGGAGCCGGACGAGCCGGTCACCACGACGATGGGGTGCTTCATGGACATGGATTGCTCCAGAAAATGAGTGTTTTTGGAGCAGGCCACGGGGTCATGAACTGTTCCAAAAGCACTCCAGCAACTTTCCGGAGCGTGCGGAGGCTAGCCCAGCAATATCTGTGCCGAGTCTCCTGGGCGCCTCATGCGTGGCTGTGCAGCCAGATGCGCCACTCTTCAAACAGGGCGGGGCTGGCGGCGGCGATCACCGAGCGCTTGATGGCTGGCCCGGCGGTGAGCGGCGTGCCGCCCAGGGTGCTGTAGGCGCCACCGGCCTCGTCGAGGATCAGGCGGCCGGCGGCGTAGTCCCACAGCATCTGACCGCCGTGGATGTACACGTCGAGCCGGCCGGCGGCCACGTAGCACCATTCGAGGGCGCTGGAGCCGAAGTTGCGCTGGGAGTAATACGGCGGGCGCACCGCGAGCTCGTCGCCCAGGTGGTGGCTGATGCGCTTGAAGTCGACGCCGGCGACGGCGTCCTTGAGGCGTGCGGCCGGGCTGCGCAGGGGCAGCGCCACGTCGTTGAGCCAGGCGCCGGCGCCGCGGGCGGCGTAAAAGGCTTCGTCGGTGATCGGGTTGTAGACCACCCCGAGCTGGGTCTTGTGGTCGATGAGATAGGCCACCGCCACCCCGAAGAAGGGAATCCCATTGGCGAAGTTGGTGGTGCCGTCGATGGGGTCGATGACCCACAGGCCGCCCTTGCCCAGGTGCCACACACGTCCCTGCTCCTCGGCGCTCATCTCTTCGCCGAGCACGGCGCCGGGGATGAGCCTGGGCAGGCGTTCGACCAGCGCGGCCTGGGAGGCCAGATCGGCTTCGGTGAGCACGCTGCCATCGGCCTTGTGCTCGCGCACGGCGCTGAGGTAGCGGGGCAGGATGGTTTCCTTGGCCATCTCGCGGACGAGTTCGGCCAGGGCGCGGGCCTGTTCGAGGCGTTGGGCGGCGTTCAGCATGGGGCCCGCCACTTGATGGAGCAGCCGATGCTGGGCGTCTGCTCGGCCGGGCCGTGGCCGGTTTCGGCCACCTGGCGCATCGCCTCGAAAAGCTCGCGGCGGGCGTCGTCGGGCGCCGGGTTCTTGCCCGACGCGTCGAGGCGGCCGCGATACTGCAGGCCGAGCCCGGCGTCGAAGCCGAAGAAATCCGGTGTGCACACCGCGCCGTAGGCCTTGGCGACGGCCTGGCTCTCGTCGAGCAGGTAGGGGAAGGGGAAATCCATGGCCGCGGCGATGCGCTGCATGTTCTCCGGGGAATCCTCGGGGTAGTCGGCTGGATCGTTGGACATGATGGCCACGCAGCCGATGCCGAGCCCGGCAAGCTCGCGGCAGTCGCGCACGAGGCGCGGCAGCACGGCCTTAACGTAGGGGCAATGGTTGCAGATGAACATCACCAGCAGCCCGTTGGGGCCGCGGCAACTGGAAAGGCTGTGGGACTTGCCGTCGACACCGGGCAGTACGAAGTCCGGGGCGGACCAGCCGAAATCGCACAGGGGCGTGGTAAGACTGACCATGATCTTCGTTTGGTTTCAATCCCGTGGAGGCACGCGGATAATAGCATGATGAACCCGCGCTTCTTTTGCCCCGACGGCCTCGTGCCCGATTCCGACATGCCGCTGCCGGCGGCCGTTGCCCATCATGCCGAGCGCGTGCTGCGCCTTGTGGTGGGTGACGCGGTGACCCTCTTCGACGGCCGCGGCGGCGAGTGCGCGGCCACCCTGGTCGCCCTCGGCAAGCAGCCGCTGGCGCGGCTTGGTCCGCGGCTCGATGCCGAGCGGGAGTCGCCGCTGGCGATCACCCTGGTGCAGGCCCTGGCGAGCGCCGACAAGATGGACTGGGTGGTGCAGAAGGCCGTCGAGCTGGGCGTTGCCGCGATCCAGCCGGTGGCGGCCGAGCGTTCGGTGCTCAAGCTGTCGGGCGACCGGGCGGACAAGCGCCTCGCCCACTGGCAGCAGATCGCTGTGTCGGCCTGCGAGCAGTCCGGCCGCAACCGGGTGCCGGAGGTGGCCGAGATCCTGCCGCTGGCCAAGTACCTGGCTCAGGATTTTGCCGGCACGCGGATGATCCTCGCGCCCGGTGCCGCAGGCGCGCTGGCCCGCAAGCCGCGTCCGGCCGGGCCGGTGGCGATCCTGATCGGGCCGGAGGGCGGCTGGTCGCCGGCCGAGCTGGCCCTGGCCGATCGCGCCGGCTGCGAGCCCCTGGCCCTCGGGCCGCGGGTGCTGCGCACCGAAACCGCGGGCCTGGCGGCCATCGCGGCCATGCAAACCCTGTGGGGCGATTTTCCGGGAGACCTTGATGTTTGAGTCAGCCGAGCTGGGCCACAAGCTGTCGAAGGAGGAGTACGCGGCCATCGAGCCGCAGCTGCGCACCGACCTGCTGAACACCCAGTTCGACCTCCTCGAACACAAGGATTTCGCCGCGGTGATCCTCATCAACGGGATCGACGGCGCCGGACGGGGCGAGACGGTGAACCTGCTCAACGAGTGGATGGACCCGCGGCACATCGAGGTGCACGCCTTCGACCAGCCCACCGACGAGGAGCGCCAGCGCCCCCCGCTGTGGCGCTTCTGGCGGGCGCTGCCGGCCAAGGGCAAGATCGGCATCCTGTTCGGCAACTGGTATTCCGAGCCCATCAACGAGCGCAGCTTCAAGCGGATGAAGAAGGCGCATCTTGATCAGCGTCTGTCGGAGCTCAACCGCTTCGAGGCGATGCTCGCCGCCGAGGGCGTGCTGCTCATCAAGTTCTGGTTCCACCTGTCGCAGGCCGGGCAGAAGAAGCGCCTCAAGGCGCTGGAAGCCAATCCGGACACCCGCTGGCGGGTGCGCGAGGCCGACTGGGAAATCTACGAGCACTACGACCGCTACCGCGAGGTGGCCGAGCACGTGCTGCGCCGCACGAGCACCGGCATCGCGCCGTGGGTGATCGTCGATGGCAGCGACCCCCAATACCGGGCGGTGCACGTGGGCAAGACGCTCCTCGAGCGGCTGCAGCGGCGCATCGAGTTCGTCCGCAAGGGCTTCCGCACGCGGCAGACCGCCGCGCCGCTGGTGGCTGCGCCGGACGAGCGCAACCTGCTCAACGCGCTGGTGCTCGACCAGCCGATGGACAAGAAGGACTACGAGAGCCAGCTGGAGAAGCTCCAGGGCCGGCTGGCCCTGGCGGTGCGCAACGAGGCGTTCGCGAAACGCAGCCTGGTGCTGGTCTTCGAGGGCATGGACGCCGCCGGCAAGGGCGGGGCGATCCGCCGCGTCACCGCCGCGCTCGACACGCGCCAGTATCACGTCATCCCGATCGCCGCGCCGTCCGACGAGGAGCGCGCCCAGCCTTATCTGTGGCGCTTCTGGCGGCGCCTGCCGCGGCAGGGCAAGGTGGCGATCTTCGACCGCTCCTGGTACGGCCGGGTGCTGGTGGAACGGGTCGAGGGCTTCTGCTCCGAGGCCGACTGGATGCGGGCCTACGCCGAGATCAACGATTTCGAGGATCAGCTGGTGTCTGCCGGGGCCATCGTCGTGAAGTTCTGGCTGTCGGTGAGCGACGCGGAGCAGCTGCGGCGCTTCAAGGCACGGGAAGAGGAAGCCTTCAAGCGCTACAAGATCACGCCGGAAGACTGGCGCAACCGCGAGAAGTGGCCCCTCTACGAGCCGGCGGTGTGCGACATGATCGACCGCACCAGCACCGAAAATGCCGCCTGGACCCTCGTCGAGGCCGACAACAAATATTATGCACGGGTAAAGATTCTGCGCGTCCTGGTCGATAAGCTCGAATCGGCTCTGAAACACTGACCTGGACAAGCGGATTGCCCGATCACTCCCCAAGGCTGTGGAACATCCCGTGAACTCACCCGACAACTCGCCGGCGCTCGCGCCCAATGATCTTTCCCAGCGCTTCGTCGCCTGGGTGCGGGCGGCTGCGCCCTTCATCCATGCCTTCCGAGGCAAGACCTTCGTGCTGGGCTTTGGCGGTGAGGTGGCCGCCGGCCAGCTCGCCGAGAAGCTCGCCTACGACTGCAACCTGCTGGCCGCGCTGGGCGTGCGCCTGGTGCTGGTGCACGGCGCGCGTCCGCAGATCGAGGCCGAGATGGCCCGTCGCGGCCTCACGCCGCGCTACCACAACGGTCTGCGCGTCACCGACGCTGACGCCCTCGAATGCGTCAAGGCGGCCGTGGCGGTGACCCGCATCGAAGTCGAGGCGCTGCTCTCCCAGGGCCTGCCCAACACCCCGATGGCTGGCAGCTACATGCGCGTGACCGGCGGCAACTTCGTCACCGCCAAGCCGGTGGGCGTGGTGGATGGGGTCGATTACGGCTTCACCGGCGCGGTGCGCAAGGTGATCGCCGAGGAAATCGCTGCCGACCTGGATCAGCAGAACGTTGTGCTGATGTCGTCCCTCGGCGTGTCGCCGGCGGGCGAGCTCTTCAACATGAGCATGGAGGCGGTGGCCGAAGCGGTCGCCATCGCCCTGAAGGCCGAGAAGCTGATCTACCTGTGCGACGCGCCGGGCCTGCTGGACGCGAAGGGTGGGCTCATCGAGGCGATCACCGCCGACGACGCCGAGGCCATGCTGAAGGCCGGCGAGGGGATGACCGAAGACCTGGATCTGTATCTGCCCTGCGCGATCCGCGCGGTGCGCCAGGGCGTCGGCCGTGCCCACCTGATCGACCGGGACAAGGACGGCGGCCTGCTGCTCGAATTCTTCACCCCGCTGGGCGTGGGCACGGTGCTGACCCGTGATCCGCTGTTCCGCCTGCGCGAGGCGACCATCGAGGACGTGGGCGCGCTGGGCGCGGTCATCGCCCCGATGGAAGCCGACGGCACCCTGGTGCGACGCAGCCGCGAGCGCCTGGAAGCCGAGATCGAACGCTTCACCGTCGTCGAATACGACGGCGTGCTGGTGGGCTGCGCGGCGCTGTACCCCTTCATCGACGAGCGTGCCGCCGAGATGGCCTGTGTGGCCGTGGTGCCGGAGCACCGCCGGGCTGGGCTGGGCGAGATGCTGCTCAAGCGCATGGAGTCCCGCGCGCGGGCGATCGGGGTCGAGCGGCTGTTCGTGCTCACCACCCGCACCTCCGACTGGTTCCGGGAGCGGGGTTTCCGGCAGGCGCCGCCCGAGGATCTGCCGCGGCAGAAGCGCGAGATGTACGACGTGAGCCGCCGTTCCAAGGTTTTCATGAAAACGCTGTGAGCGGCATTGCCGCGAAAGTGACTGTGTGAGTTTCCGACTCCTTCGCCTGGTTTTTCCGTTCCGCATCCGCCAGCTGGCTGGCGTTGGCCTGGCCCTCGCGCTGCCGGCCGCACCAGCCTGGGCGGCCCTGCCCGAGGCATTCGCCTCGCCGGTCGTGACCATCTGCGCCGGCCTTGCGGCCATGCTCGGGACGGGCGGTGGCATCTACCTGATGCTCCTGCGTCGCCGGCTTGCCGCCTGCGAGGCCGAACTTGCCGCCCTTCGGGCCGCGCCGGTGGTGCAGCCCACTGCGGGGGCGCTGCTCGCGCCGCTGCCGGCGGAGGGCATCAGCCGGCATTTCCAGCGGGCGGTGGCGGACGGCCTGAATCTCGAAGGCTGGGTCGATCGGGAGGGGCGCTTCTTCTGGGTGAGCCAGGTCATCGAGCGCTACACCGGGCGATCCGCCGCCGAGGTGCTGGCCGGAGATTTCGTCGATCTGGTGGTCTATGAGCGCGACCGGAGCTACTGCCGGGACCAGATCCGCCGGGCGCTGGCCGACGAGCAGATCAGCGAGTTCGAGCTCCGGCTCATCAGCGGCAATCGCGGCGTGCAGTGGATCAGCTGTCACTGGCAGCCGATCCGCGACGGCGAGGGCCTGCTCCTCGGGCTGCGGGTCACGATGAGCGACGTGCAGGCGCGCAAGGAGGCGGAGTTCAAGCTCCTCGAAACCGTGGCTGCCCTGCGCCGCGCCCAGGCGCTTTCCGAACACTATCTGCGCCGCAGCAACGAAGAGCGTTCGCGCCTGTCGGCCCTGCTCGACGTGGTGCGGATGGGCATCCTGTTCATGGACACCGATCGGCGGGTGGTCTATTGCAACCGCGCCCTCTACGAAATCTGGCGGATGAACGACGGCGACGGCTTCGTGGGCGTACGCGACGTGGTGCTCCAGCAGCATGTGCTGCAGTTCGTGGCCGATCCGGTGGCGTTCATGGAGCACGTCAATCACGTGCTGAGCCACCGCATGCCCAGCGAACCCTACGAGATCCTGTTCAGCGACGGGCGGGTCGTCACCGACTTCTCGCGGGTCGTGCCGGGGCCGGACGGCGGGCGCTCGCTCGGGCGGATCTGGGTGTTCGAGGATGTCACCGAGCAGCGCCGCGTGGCTCGTCAGCTGCTGCACATGGCCGAGCGCGATCCCCTCACCAACCTCTACAACCGTCGGCGCTTCCATGAAGAGCTGGCGCGGATGCTGGCCGACAGCAGCCGCCATCGGGAGTGCGTGGGCCTGCTGGCGATCGACCTGGACGGCTTCAAGCCGGTGAACGACCGCTTCGGCCATCAGGCCGGTGATGAGGTGCTGGTGGATCTGGCGAGCGAGCTGGGGTCCGTGGTCCGGCGCAACGAGATGTTCTTCCGGCTCGGGGGCGACGAGTTCGCGATCCTCGTGCCGTCGGCCTCGGCCAGCGAGCTCTCGGAGCTCGCCCGGCGCCTGTGCGCGTGCATCGCCGGCATGAGCTTCAATTTCAACAATCAGCCGGCCGGCGTCACCGCGAGCATCGGCATCGCCCTCAGCGCCCGGGACGGGGACAACCCCGAAAGCCTGATCGGCGCAGCAGACCGGGCGATGTACGTGGCCAAGGCGCTGGGCGGCAACTGCTGGGAGTTTGCCCGGGAGTCCGTCGGTGAAACCGTGGCGTGATGCGGCGCGATCGCCCCGGGGCCGGGCTGACCTATAATCACGGCACCTGCCGGCGAGGGTGAAACCGCGCCGGCATCCCCAACTCATGAGGTGAAACATGGCACGGATGGTCAATTGTGTGAAGCTCGGCCGCGAGGCTGAAGGTCTGGATCTCCCGCCGCTTCCCGGCGAACTCGGCAAGCGCGTCTTCGAGAACGTCTCGAAGGAAGGCTGGCAGCAGTGGGTGCGGCATCAGACGATGCTGATCAACGAAAACCGTCTCAACCTGATGGATGCCCGGGCCCGCAAGTATCTGGCCGAGCAGATGGAGCGCTACTTCTTCGGCGGCGGCGCAGATCAGGTGAGCGGCTACGTTCCGCCCCAGCAGTAAGCATCGCTTGCCGGCCGGCCCAGGGGCTGGCGGCAGTGTCATCGACGGCCCCGTTTCGGGGCCGTTGTCATTTGGGCGGTGGTCGGTTGTCGGATTGGCCGTTCTCGATGGCGTACAGCCAGGCGAGCAGTTCGGCCACAGCCACGTAGAGTTCGGGGGGAATCCGGGCGTCCAGGTCCACCTGCATGAGCAGGGCGACCAGTTCGGGGGATTCGTGGACGTACACCCCGGCATCCTTGGCCCGGTTGATGATTTCGGCGGCGATCAGGCCGCGGCCCTTGGCCACCACGGTCGGGGCGGACTGCCCGGCGGTGTAGGCGAGGGCGACCGCCTCGGCACGCTGCTCGCCGGGGTGCTCGGGGCGGTTCACGGGGTGCTCCGGCGCTCGGCGACGAGGCCGGTGAGGGGCACGTTGGCCGCGGCAAGGGCGTCGGCCAGGCGCTGCTGGCCGGCGTCGAGGGCGTCGCGAGTGGTGTCGCTGTCGGTGATCAGGCGCATGGCCACGCCGGCCGGGGTGAGGTGGAGGCGGGCCTCGACGCCGCCCAGACCCGGCAGGGTGAGGCGCAGGGTGGTGTTCCAGTAGGGCTCGGCGCCTTCTTCGGCTGCGGCGCGATCCTGCTCCGGGTCTTCGATCTCCCATTCCATCATCTGCCCGGGCCACACCTGGCCCTGCCACACCATGTGCTGGGTGGCGATGGCGTCGAGTTGCTGATGGACCAGCGGCAGCAGGCGTTCGGGGATGGGCGACGGGCTGTCGGCGGCGGGGCGCAAGGTGGCAGCAGCGGAGGTGTCGGCCGATGCCGCGTTGCCGGTGCTGGTGGTCGCAGCCGAAGCGCTGGCCTGGGTTGCGGTGAGGCGGCCCTGGGGCTCCTGCTTCAGGCTGGCGGTGTCGATCTGCCCGGAGAGCCAGCGGGCCTGGTGGGATTCGTAGAACAGCCCGCTCTGGCTGACCGCGTTGCCGAGTCTGGCGGCGAGCTGGGCGGCGCCGGTGCCGGCGGTGGGCGGCGATGCGAGCAGGGGTTCGCCACCGGCGAGGCTGGCGGTTTCGGGGGCGGGCTGGCCGGTGAGGAGAAAGCTGATCAGCTTGCCGGCCTGGCTGAGGGCCGGGCGGCTGGCGGCGGCTGCGGCGTCGGGTGTCGGCTGGGCGAGGGTGGCGAAGACGGCCCGGGGCGTGACGTGGCTGACGACCAGCTCGAGGGTGTCGCCGGCCTTGACGGACTGGGGCAGGGCCAGGGTGACTTCGCGCCCGTCGACCCGGGCGAGGAAGGTGTTATCGGCGCTGGTGGCCTGGAGGTTGGCGACGATGCGCTGACCAGGGGTGAAATCGGGGAGGTGGTTCGAGATGCCCTTGACGCGGGCCAGGGGGGCGACGGTGGGTTCGCCCTGAAAGAAACTGGCCTCGGTGAGCATCCGGAGGCGGGCTGCGAGATCGCCGGGAATCATGACGGCCTCGTCAGCCCGCCCGCACTGGATCAGGCGTCGCCGTCGTTGTCGCCGTAGGCGTTGCGCAGATTGCGTTCGCGCACGCCGCCGGAGAGCATCTGGCGGACGCTGTCCATCCACGGCTCGGTGTGGACGCGGACTTCCTTGTCGTCGTCGAGGATGCGCCGGATCAGGGCGATCTTGCGGGCGCGCTCGTCTTCGGACATGCGTCGGGGGCGGCTCGGAAAGGCCAGGGCCTCTTCGACGCCGATGCGGTCGCGCAGGGAGGCGACCTGCTTTTCAAGGCGCGTCAGGCGATCCCAGTCGTTGGCGCGCGCCGCATCCACCATTTCGGTGGAGTAGTTGCTCATCTGTTCCAGGAGGGCGAGGGAACTCATGAAGATGTCTCCGGCAATCTAACGGTCTGCCTGGTCGGAATTGCCGATGGCGGCCCAGGCGTCTTTCAGTTCGGTGAGCAGTTGAGTGACTTCGTCCATCGCGGGCCGGCTGTTGTGCAGGTTAGCGTAGAGAAGTCGCTGCGTCATGTAGTCGTAGAGGGAAGCGAGGCGCTGGGCGAGTTCGCCGCCGGCCTCGTAGTCGAGACTGACCTTGAGTCCGTTCAGGATGATTTCGATGGCCTTCGAGATCGCCGTGCCCTTGCCGGGGACGTCCTTGTTCTCGAGGGCGATGGCGGCCGTCCCGACCTGCAGGATGGCGCCGTCGAAAAGCATGAGGATCAACTTGTGGGGGTCGGCGGTGGAAACGCCGGTTTCGACGCCTACTGCGCTGTAGGCAGCAGCGCCGCGACGGGCCGCGAGTCCAAACGACATGTAGTTGCTCTCCGGTCGGGGTTAGTTGCTGGCCATGCTGCTGAGAAGGCTCAACTGCTGTGACAGGTAACTGCTGGTGGTCGTCATGCTGGTCATGCTGGTGTCGAGCGCGGTGAACTTGGCGCGGTAGGTCTTTTCGATCATGGTCAGGCGCGTCTCGAAGGCGTCGATCTGATTGCCCATGGATTTGATGCTGCTGTTCAGGCCGTCGGTGCGGCTGGCGATCACCCCGTTGCTGGCGAGCAGGTTGGTGGTGGTCGTCTTCATCGTGCTGCCGAAGGCGCCGATCACTGCGGCGGTGGCCGAAAAGTTGGCGCTGGCCGCCTTGTCGAACTTGGCGCTGTCGATCTTCAGGCTGCCGTCGGTCTGAAAGGCGATGCCGATGTCGCTGAGGGTCTTGAAGGTGGCGCCGCTGAGCGAAGCGGGAACGCTGCCGATGGTGTTGCGCACCTGGGACTGGATGCTGCGCAGGGTCGAGTCGCCGTTGAGCACGGCCGCCGTCTTGGTGCTGGCGTTGTAGGCGCCCAGGTTTTTCAGCGAGGTGTTGAGGCTGTTGTAGGCGTTGATGAAGGTGTCGAGCTTGCTCTTCAGGTCGGTGTTGTCGCGGGTGACGGAGAGGGTGGTGGTGCCGGTCTTGGTGAGCTCGAGGTTCACCCCGTCAATGGCGTTGGTGATCGAGTTGCCGCTGGTGGCGATCGACACGCCCTGGATCTTCACCGCCGCGTCGCTGGCGGCGAGGGTCTGGTTGAAGGCGCTGGAGGCGGCGATCGGCGAGCCCGGTGCGGCAGCGTCGATGAAGGTGGCGGTGCCGCCGATGGTCACCGCGTTGGCGGTGCCGCCGGACGTGGCGGTGAGCAGCAGGTTCTGCTTGCCGCTGGTGTCGGTGACGATGGAGGCGCTCACGCCGGGCTCGGCCTTGTTGATGGCGTCGCGCACGGCCGCCAGGGTGTTCTGGCTGCTTTCCAGGGTGACGGTGGTGGTCGTGCTGCCCTTGGTGAAGGTGAGCGTGCGGCTGCTGTCGGTGCCGAAATCGAGCGCCGTGTCGCCGGCGGCGAAGGTCTTGCCCAGCGCGTAGCGCTGGCTGGTGGCCAGGGCGGTGACTTCGAGGGAGTAGCTGCCGGCAACCGCCGAGCTGGTCGTTGTTGCCGTTGCGATGGTCGAATCGGCAAGAGTTGCCTTATAGGCGGACAAAGATGCCGTTGCCGTGCTGCCGGTTGCCGGTGTCAGGGCCTTGGCGGCGGTCTGCAGGGTGGACAGCGCGCTCTTGAGCGTGCCGAGGGCGGAGATCTTCGATTCGTAGCTGCTCTGGCGCGACTGGAGTTTCGTAAGGGGCTGTTTTTCAACAGACATCAGCGAACTGACGAGCGATTCGACGTTGATTCCCGAGCCGACTCCAGCTGATGAGATTGTGGCCATGATGGACCCCTTGTGGTGCGGTGAAGCGATTGACGGAAATTACGACCGCACCCCGGAAAACTTGAGTGTGGTCGCGTGTTGTCAGTTGGAATGCATTAGTCGTGCCAGGTTCAGCTGTCCGGCATGTTGTGGCAAAAAAAATCCCACCTCGAGGGTGGGATCAAATCTGCGCCAGGGGAGGGTCTGGCGGCTTGGGGTGTCCGGATCAGGCCTGCTGTTTGACGAGCAGCCCCTGCAATTTGTCGAGCGCCTTGGCGATGGCCAGCACCTCTTCCGACGGAATCTGCCGGATGAGCTTTTTGGACTCGGTGTCCACCACCTTGACGATGGAGACGCCCAGGTCTTCGTCGATGGAGAACTGCAGGCTGTTGGCGGTCTGCTTGATGACGTCCTGGATCTGCTTGACCGCCTGGTTGAGTTGTTCGTTGCTCGGGGGCGCGACCTTGCCGGTCTGGGCGGTGCTCTGGGATGCCTGAACCGCGCCGGTGCTTGCGGCGTTCTCGGTTGCACGGGAGGCGCCGGCGCCCGTCGAGGCATTGACGGGTGGCACATACTGCGCGCTGCTTGTGCCGACTGGCTGGATGCTCATGCTCATCTCCCCCTTGTGCTGGCGGCGCCGCCGCCCTGTGGGCGGCCGCGCACGTCAGGGTTACGTCTGTATCGCGTTACTGGAGCAGGGACAGCACGTTGTTCGGCATGCTGTTGGCCTGCGAGACCATCGCGGTGCCAGCCTGCTGGAGGATCTGGGCGCGGGTCATGTTGGCGGTTTCCTTCGCGAAGTCGGCATCCATGATCCGGCCGCGGGACGCTTGCGCGTTTTCGGAGGCGACGGACAGGGTCTGCACGACCGAGCTGAAGCGGTTCTGGACAGCACCCCAGGTGGCGCGGGCGGTGTTCAGGTTGTTGATCTGGGTGTCGATGCTCGCAATCGCTGCGGTCGCGGCGCCGACGCTGGAGACGCTGCCGGACACCGCGGCGGACACGCCGGACAGGGTGACCGCGCTGCCCTGGACCGTGATGGTGTCGGTGGCGGCAGTGCCCGCGCCGACCTGGAAGGTCACGGCAGAGGTGAGGTTCAGCACGTTCTGGCCGTTGAAGGTGGTGCCGCCGACGACGCGCTGGATTTCCGACTGCAGCTGCTGGAATTCGGTGTCGAGGTTGGCCTGGTCACCCGAGGTGTAGGTGCCGTTGGCAGCCTGGACGGCCAGTTCGCGCATCCGCTGCAGGTTGTCGGTGACGGCCTGCATTGCCGATTCGGCGGTCTGCGCCATCGAGATGCCGTCGTTGGCGTTGCGGATCGCAACGTCGAAACCCTTGGCCTGGGAGTTCATGCGGTCGGCAATCGCCAGACCGGCAGCATCGTCCTTGGCGCTATTGACGCGCAGGCCGGAGGACAGGCGCTGGACCGAGGTCGCCAGGCTGGCCTGGGACGTGGAAAGGTTGCGTTGCGCATTCAGCGACATCGCATTGGTGTTGATAGTGGCAGCCATTTTGGTTCTCCTTAATTCCGTTCAAGATAAGCGACGAGGCTTAACTTTGGTTCGCCTTGCCCGGTGTGTGTAAGGCAACCGCCGTTGAATTCATTAACGGAGTTGGCTGGCGCTACTTTAGAAGAAATGTTGACATTTTCGTTTTCGTGTGCTTTGCGTTTTTTCTGCGGATTACCGCTTGGCTTTTGATAGCGGCTCAGAAAATCAAAGCTTTAGCACCAAAAATCACGAACCGGCGCGGTTTTCCGGCCGGTTGTCGATATGCTTTCGGGGTGGGGGCGATGCCCTTCAGGGGCCGTAGGCCGCAAACCAGCTTGTGGCGTGGTTTTCGAGGATGTAGCCGTCGCGCACCCAGGCCTGCAGCAGGCGCCCGGCGTGCTGCAGCGCGGCAGGGTCGGCGAGCTGTTCGCGGATCGTGCTGATCCACTTTTCGGGCTCGTTGGGCAGGCGGGTGACCGGGGCGTTCTGGTAGGGATAGATGTCGGTGCAGATCACCGGCCAGCCCATCGCGCCGTATTCGAGCAGGCGCAGGTTGCTCTTGCACTCGTTGAAGGCATGGATCTCGAGGGGGGCGATGGCCAGGTCCAGGTCGAGCCGGGCCAGGGCCTGGGGATAGGTGCGGAAGTCCTGCACGAAGCCGTGGGACTCGCGCACGAAGGGCTTGAGGGGCTCGGGGCACATGCCCATGAAGATCCAGTCCACCTCGTCGGCCAGGGCTTCGACCACCGGGTAGATGAGTTCCAGATCGCCCAGATGCTGCTGGGCGCCGGCCCAGCCGACGCGCGGCCTCTTGCGCGGCAGGCGCGGCGGGGCGACGTCGTTCCAGAGGGCGCCTTCGAGGCAGTTGGGCATGATCCGGATGTCGTCGATCATGTCGGCGCAGATGTCGGCCAGCGGCCGGGTGCTGACCACCAGCCGGTCGGCGAGGCCGAGGGTGCGGCGCAGGCGCGGGCGGGCGTCCTTGAAGCCGGCCTTGTAGAAGGAGTTCTTCTTGGGCAGCGCGGTGATCAGGTCGTCGATGGTGATGATGCGCCGCACCTGGGGCATGAAGCGCTTGTAGGCTTCGAGGGCGTCGGTCTGCGGATCGTCGAGCGGCTGGTGCATGATGATCGCGTCCGGCGCGGCGCGGGCCAGTTCTACGGGCGACAGGATGCGTACCGAGAAGGCCTTGGGCGGTTCGCAGATCATGGTCTGGGCGAGGCCGGCCTGGCCAATGGCGCGCAGCGGGGCGCGCAGGCGGTATTCGCCGGCGCCGCCAGTGAGCGGCACGCCGAGGATGCGGGGCCGGTCGTGGAAGTGGGTGTCCCAGTCGATGGGGGCCACATGCTCGGGCTTGAAGGGATCGGCGAGGCTCAGGTTGCGGTTGTAGGCCGGGTCGTGGGCGAGCTTCGGCAGCCAGCGTTCGAGCAGGCGGTCGTTGGCGGCCATCGCGCCCAGCAGGTCGGCGAGCATGCCGTCGGGCTTGCGCTGGCGGGCCTTGAGGGAGATGGCGTCGAAGTGGACCAGCATCGAGTAGGGCGTCCACACGATCTTGCTGCCGGCTTCGCGGGCGCGCAGGCACAGGTCGAGGGTGCCGTGGGAGAGCGGGAAGCCTTCGACGTCGATGCCGCCCAGCTGCTCGAACAGGCTGCGCCGCACGAGCAGGGCCGAGCCGCACACGGCGCTGACGTTCTGGTCGCACAGGGCGCGGGCCATGTAGCCTGGATCGGTGATCTCGAGGTCGTTGTTCCAGGGGCTGCCGGCGCTGCCGCGCAGGCCGAGCACCCAGCCGGTGTGCTGGACCTTGGCGGTTTCCGGGTAGGTGAGGCGCGGGCCGACGATGCCGACTTCCGGTCGCATGGCGAGGTCCATCATGCGGACGAGCCATTCGTCCTGCACGACGTGGGTGTCGTTGTCGAGGAACAGCAGGTAGTCGCCGTGGGCGGCGGCGGCGCCGGTGTTGGCCCCGCGGGCGTGACTGAACTCGCCGGGGCAGGCCACGACGCGGCAGCGGCCGGCCCAGCGGGCGTCGCTCTCCAGCCCGCGCAGGAAGGCGACGGCGTCGGGGTCGGTGCTGTCGTTATCGACGACGACGAGCTCGTAGTTCGGGTAATCGGTGCGGGTGGCGATGCTGTCGAGCAGCGGGCGCAGGTATTCCTCCCGGTCGCGGGTCTGGATGACGATGCTGACGAGGGGCGCGTCGGCCCAGCGGTATTGCACGCGACGGGTGCCGAAGGAGGCGCCGTCGTGGATCACCGCGTCGAGGCCGTGGCGGGCGAGGTGGTCGGCGAGGGCGGTCTTCTCGGCGGCCGGGTTCATGGTGCGCGCCGAGGCCCGAGGCAGGTGGGCGAGCATCTGGTCGATGTGGCCGATGGCGGCTTCGCCGGCGTGGTCGAGCACCCGCAGGGCGAGGTCGTAGTTTTCGGCGCCGCTGTGGCTGCCGTAGCGGCCGGCGGCCAGGAAGGCGTCCTTGGCGACCACCACGAAGCTGCCGAAGTAGGCCTGGGCGCGCAGCAGGTCGAGGTTGAAGTCGGGTTTGAAGCAGGGCTGGCTGTAGCGGCCGTCGGGTTCGCGGGTGTCCTCGTCGGTGTAGATGAGGCGCCAGTCGGGGCGGATGTTGATGTAGTCGGCGACGACCTGCAGGGTGTGCGGCTCGAAGGTGACGCCCGGCTCGATGCGGGCCAGCCAGCTGCCGGGCGAGGCGGCGGCCATCTCGTCGAGCACGTAGTCGATGTGGGCGGCGTCGCGCAGGGCAAGCCACTGCAGGTTGGGGATGTCACCGAGGCCATCCGGCGTGGGCAGCACGGTGGCGACGGTGAGCAGCCACTCGGGGTAGAGCTGCGCGGCGAGGCTGTCGAGGGTGTCGGCGAGGAGGTTCTCCTCGCCCGGATGGACGGCCATCAGCAGGTGGATGCCCGGGCGGTTCTTCCAGGTGAGCACCATGCGCTCGGCGAGCAGCTGGGCGTCGATCTCCTGCAGCGTGCGGCGGGCGCGCCAGGTTTCGTAGCGTTGGCGGGCTTCGATCTGGGCGGGGCTGTCGGCCGGTTTGGGCGGGCAGGCATGCACCGGCATGGCCTGGGTCTGGGCGACGAAGCGCTCGAGTTGTTGCCAGAAGCGGGTTTCGGTTGCCTGGTAGGTCTGCGCCATGCGGCCGACGGTCTGGCGGGCACGTTCGACCTCGGCCGGGCTGTCGTCGAGGGCGAAGCCGTCGTTGCCGAGTTCCTCGGCGCTCAGGAGGACGCCGTTGAAGTAGGGCGACGGAAGGATGATGGCGGGGCAGCCGCAGAGGGTGGCTTCGAGGGCGATGGCGGTGGATTCGAAGCAGTAAACCGCCTCGCTGCGGCGGAACAGGGCGGCGAGTTCTTCGTGGGTCTCGGGCCAGCTGGCGGTGATGAGCGTGGCGCGGGCGGCGAGTTCGGGATAGCACGCGAGGCCGGCCTGGTGTCGGCCCGGATAAAGCAGCACACCGCTTCGCCGGTGATCGTCGGGGTTGTCGAGGTTGTGGAAGCAGCGGGTGTCGATCGGCGGCAGGAACAGGATGTTCTCCGGATCTGCTCCCGGCGGCACGATGTTGCGCCCATAGCTGAAGACCAGCTCGGTGGATGCGAAGGCATGTTCGCCCCCGATCAGGCCGGCGCGGTTGAGGACGTAACGCACCACCGATCCGGCGTTGCGTGGGTTGCCGGGCACGATTTCGGGATAGACCACGATCGGCTCAAGCCCGGCCTCGCGGTGCTGGGCTTCAATCTCCGGGGAGAGCGTGGGCGTGTCGAGAGCGGGGTTGGTGACGGTCGGGAAGACGAATGCGTTCTCGCCAATCCGGTTGAGCGCGTGACACAGCAGGTGCAGCACCTTGATGCCGGCCGAGGTGCGGCGGTAGGCGGGGGCCTCGATGTAGTAGGGGCGGCGCGGGGTGTCGTAGAGCTTGGGCATGATCGGACTCAGGTGGCGAGGGCTTCGGCGGTCAGGCGGATGGCGTCCGGCAGCGCTGTCCAGGTGTCGAGGCCGAGTTCGCCGCGGGCACGTTGGGTAGCCGGGATGTAGCGGCTGCGGAGGGCGTTGTCGGCGGCCTGCCGGGCGATGCGAACGGGGTGGGGAGAGGCGAGGGTGTGGCGGACGGTCTCGGCGAGTTCTCCGATCGAGATCGCGCGGTCGGAGCCCACGTTGTAGGCGCGCCCGTGTTCGCCGCGGGCGAGTAGCTGCAGGAGCCAGATCGCCAGATCGGCGCCGTACAGGTAGCTGCGTAGCGGCGTGCCGTCGCCAGCCACCTGGATGGGGCGTCCGGCGAGGGCGTCTCCGATGAAATTGCCGATGGCGAAGTGGCCGTCCAGTGGCAGACCGGCGCCGACGAAGGCGAAGCAGCGGGCAACCGGGATGTTGATGCCGTGGGCCAGCCCGAACTGCAGGCTCCACTGTTCTGCCGCACGCTTGGCTTCGCCATAGGCGCTGCCGGGATGGCAGGCGTCGCAGGCGAAGGAGGTGTCTTCGGCGAGGTGTTCGAGATGGGTGGGTTGCGGGCCATAGACGGCACCCGAGCTTACGTAGAGCATCCGCGTTGCGCCGGCACCGTGGCCGTGCGTCAGGGTGTGGCGGGTGCCGAGCAGGATGTCGTCCATGATCGCCAGGGGTTGGCGGTGGGCGTCGGCGTCGGTGTCTGTCGCGGCGTGGAGTACGAAATCGATGGGCGCATTGTCGCGAAAGTCGCGCACGTTGCCTTTGATCCAGCTGAGCCACGGGCGACTGGCGAGCCACGGTGACCGGGCGGCGAACTCGTCCGGATGGCGCGAAAGGGCGCGCACCTTCAGGTCGACGCCGCGCTGGGTGAGGAGATCGAAGAGGCTCAGCAGCCAGTAGCCGAAGAATCCGGTTCCGCCGGTGAGCAACACCGTCCGACCGGCGAAGGCGGCCGCGTCGAGATGCGGTAGCAGCTCGGCGAGGCGGCCTTGGACGGCGGGGTGGCGGGGGTCGGGCAGCATGGCCAGGAACGGGGCTGGAGGGGCTACCGGGGCACCAGGGGCTACAGCCCGCGGCTGAAGATCAGCTTGCGCAGGGATTCGCTCTGGGCGTAGGGGCTGTCCACGTCGTCGATGGTGAGCGGGGAGTCCTTGCTGACGCCCTGGGTGAGCTTGAGCCCGTTCATCGTCTCGCGGCACGACAGCTGCCCCTTCTGCAGCGGGATGGCGAGATAGAAATCCTCCTCGGAGTTCTGGACGTGGAACTCATAGCCGGCGGGCAGATCCCGGCGGGCATAGATGCCGCGCACCAGACCGTCCAGGTATTCGGTCTCTTTCTTCTTGGGCACCCGCTTGGTGGTGCCGGTGCCACCGCACATCTCGATCGCCTTGTGGAAGGCCTTGAACCATTCGTCGATCTGGTGGGGGAGCGAGCAGTAGGGTGAGACCGGAATGCCGTCTTCGGCAATGTCGATGTGGCGCTCCCAGGTGCGGGCCCCCTTGGCGTAGGAGATCAGCATCGAGGAGGTCCAGTCGTGATATTCGTGTGTGGACAGGCCGATGACGTTCTCGGGGTAACGCTGGCGCAGAAAGTCGATCTGGTTGAGCTCCAGTTCGTCGTCTTCGCTGGGGTAGATGGAGACGCAGTGGTTGACCGCCAGCGGGATGTTGCGATTGGCGAAGAACTTCACCATGTCGTCCACATCCTTCTGGGACGAGCCGCCGGTGGAGACGATGACCGGCTTGCGCGTTTCGGCGATGCGCTCGATGAGGAACCAGTCGTTGATGTCGGAGCTGGCGATCTTGATGATCGGCAGGTCGAGTTCGTCGCACAGATCGACCGAAGCTTCGTCGAAGGCGGTGGCCATGGGGATGCAGTTGCGTTCCTTGATGGCCCGCACCAACGTGCGGTATTCGGCCTTGGTGAGCCGGGTGTCCTGGGTCTTCTTGATGTAACGGATGTCGTCGCGGCCGCGGAAATCCTTGTGGATGAAGTGATCCACGTCGCGGAACTGGAGCTTGATTGCCGCTCGCACGTTGTTGAAGCGGACCACCTGGGCGAAGTCGTTGACGATGCGCAGGCCTCTCTCCAGCCGTCCCCAATGGTTGTTGGCGAGTTCCAGGATGAAGAGGTTTTCGAAGATGGCGTTGTTCATGGCGAACCTCAGTACGCGTAAAAGACGGCGTCAAATCCGTTGTGGGCATGGATGCGCAAGCGCAGGCGGTAGTCCAGTCCGAGCCCGGCGATCCACTCGGGGATCCGCCACAGGTCGTCCCAGCGGTGATAGCCGGCGATCGCGAGGAGTGGTCGGTGCCGGCGGATGAGGGCCTCGGCACCGCTCAGTGCGTCGAGTTCGTGACCCTCCACATCGAGCTTGAGATAGTCCACCCGCGCATTGGGCAGGCAGTCGTCCAGCCTGACGACCTGGATGCGGGTGTTGCCTCCAGCGCCGAGTGCGCTGGCTTCTCCGTGTCCGCCGGCAAAGGCGAGCGTGCCGTTGATCGACGAGGCGCCGCAGGGCACGCAGGTGGTCTGGGGCGTCAGGTGGCGGGCACGTTCGGCGAGACGGGGAAAGTTGTCGGCGTCGGGCTCAAACGCCCAGGCCTCGCGCAAAGGAAGATGCCGGGCGGCCGATTCCAGGGTGTCGCCGTCGTAAGCCCCGACGTCCACGAAGCCGATCGGCTCAGTGGCAAGCGCGCACAGGAAGTCGGGAAAATACTGGGCGCCAGCGTCGGGCGCGTTGGGAATGGTGGCGCTCTGCCCGAGCCGGAAGCGCAGGAGGTCGGCGAGCCGCGTGCGGCTCTCGGTGTCGTCGAGCTGCGCGAAGACGCCGGTCAGCGCCTGGTGGTGCGCGGCGTAGGCGCGCCGGTCGGCCAGCCAGTAGCGCCAGCCCAGGGATTCGGCCAGCGTGGCGTAGTACTGCTGGGGCAGCAGCGGCGTTGCAAAACCTGCAGTACGGCAGGCATCGACGATGGCGGCGTAATCCGACACCGCTTCGCGATTGAAGACGCCGATCCACAGTGGGAGATTCGTCCAGCCGGCAGGCAGGCCGGTGAGCGGCGCGACGGGCACGCCGTCACAGGTGCCGGGGGTGCCCGCCGAAACGACGAAGCCGACGACCGGAATGCCGTTTGCCTCGGCGGCAGCGCGCACGTCACGGGCAAAGCCCCCGCAGCCGAAGATCAGCACGCCGTTGCGGCGGGCTGAGGTCGGATCGGTGTCGTCATCGACGTGCAGGGACGGGAAATCAGGCGCGGTCATGATCCTGCTCCGCTCCGCGGCAGCGCGCGGATGGCGGCTGCCTCGGTGCGCACGGCGGCGAGCTCGTCCGGTGGAAGGAATGGGAACATGTCGTCCAGCTCCGGGGTGGCGAAACCGCCTTCCGGGAGCGCCCGCGACTTGATGCGCGGCTCGAAGCCGGGCAAGGGGTCGACCTGGGCGGCGATGAGCACAGGGCCGCGGCGGCCGAGCGCGGCATCGAGGTCGGGCAGGTTGGCGGCGGTGACGCTGACCGCATCCAGCCCATAGGCCTGGGCGATTCGGGCAAAGTCGGGAAACTCGACGCCCGACGCCGGGGTTGCGCCGACGATGCGGCCGAAGAAGTTTTCATGGGTCTGGCGGATCGACGCGTAACCACCGTTGTCGATGAGCACGAGGGCAATATCCAGATCGAGCGTCTTGAGGGTCTGAAGCTCCTGGATGTTCATCTGCAGGCTGCCGTCGCCGGCAAAGCACACGACCCGCCGCCCACCCGCGGCCTGCGCGGCGCCGATGGCGGCAGGGAGGTCGTAGCCCATCGAGGCGGAGCCGGAGTTGCTGAACATGCGCTGGCCGGCCTTCAGTCGGCCCACCTGGAAGGGCAGGATGCAGGCCGATGCGTTGCCACAGACGACGATGTCGTCGTCCCGCAGCTGGCTGAAGACCCGCTCTACGAGGGCATAGGGGTGGAGTTGGGCGCCGTTCGCCGGGTGGCCGCCGGTGGGGTAGCGCCGGGCGATGTCGCGACACCAGGCGGCCCACGGGGAGAAGTCCGGCAGCCCGTCGGTGCAGGCGAGGGTCAGGGCGCCGAGAAAGACGCTGGCGTCGGCGCCGATCCGCAGGTCGGGCTGGACGAAGGGTTTGGCCAGTTCCGCCGGGTCGATGTCAACCTGGGCGACAAACGCGTTACGCGCAAAACTGGCCCAGTTATAGCTGACCTGGCGGATGTTGAGTCGCGAGCCGATGACGATGACGCAGTCGGCGTTCTGGGTGCAGAAGTTGCCCGCCCGGGTGCCGATGGTGCCTGGGCGGCCTGCAAACAGGGGGTGGTCGCTGGCGATGAGGTCGTGCGTCCAGGCCGTTGCGACGGGGATGCCGTGGGCTTCCGCAAAGTCGAGCAGTGCCTTCCCGGCGCCGCTGAGGCGCACACCGGTACCGGCAAGGATCAGCGGCCGATGCGCGGCGCGAAGGCGGGTGGCGAGGGCTGCACAGTGCGCGCTCAGGTCGGGATGAATCGGCGTGGCGGGGGCCGGGGCCGCGGGCAGGGGCGCGCATTCGGCCGATTGCACGTCAAGCGGGATGTCGAGCCACACCGGGCCCGGGCGGCTGTGGGTGGCCAGGGCGAAGGCGCGGGGCAGCTGGTCGGCAAGGGCTTCGGGGCTGCCGACACTTTCGGCCATCTTGGTGACCGGCCGGGCCATGGCGATCATCGGTCCTTCCTGGTCGCCGAGCTGGCGCAGGCCGGGTACCGGGGTGTAGTCGAGGCAGGTGGCCCGCTTGACCTGACCGCTGATCACCACCATCGGAATCGAGTCCGTGTAGGCGCCGAACACCCCATTGAGGGCGTTGATGCCGCCGGGACCGGTGGTGAGCATGACCACGGCGGGTTTTCCGGATACCCGGGCGTAGGCTTCGGCAGCCATCGCACAGGCTTGCTCGTGGTGCATGAAGGTGCACGTGATTCGAGGATGGGTGCCGAGGGCCTGGTTCAGATACATGGCGCCACCGCCTGTGACGGTGAACACCTGCTCGATGCCGTGATCGGCCAGCCAGTCGGCAATGCGTTCGGATGCGTTCATGCTCGGTCGGTGATGAAGTGCGGGATACGAGGGTTGCCCGGTTCGAGGCGTTGCAGCTCTGCCGCGATCTGAGTCGGGTTTACGGCAACGCAGACAAGAACTTGCGCGTCCGGGTGACGACTTAGTCCCTCGGCGGGGGAGACGATGGGTTTGCCAGCGAAAGTGAGGCCCTGCTTGTTGGGGGCGTTGTCGAGGAAGGCGCAGACTTGCTGAATCGGGATGGCGCCCTGTCCGGTGAGGCGCTGGGCCCACGAGCCGGCGCCCCAGACCAGCACCGGGCCGGGGCCAAGGGGGGGCGCAATGCGCCACGCTGATGCGGTCCGCCGCAGGCTGTCGGCGAGATAGTCCCGCAGGCGGGGCAGCATGTCTGGCGCCGGCGCGGCGCCCGTGTCGCCAGTCGCCGCGCCGGCAATGCCGGCCAGGGCCGGATAGGACGTGCCGTCGGCGAGGGTGAGGGGGGGCTCCGTGAAGCCGCGGGGCAGGAGGCCCATCCGCGAGAACAGCCGGGCGAGGGCGTGGGGGCTGAAGTGGTTGATGTGCTCGCTATCGACGTAATACAACGGCGGCCGTTCGCCGCAGCGATAGTGTCGGGGATCGGGGACTTCCACGTAGAGCGTGCCACCGGGGGCGAGTAGTGCGGGCAGATGATCGAACGCGTCGAAGTCGCGCAGATGCTCGGCGACATGCGACATCACGATGAGGTCGAATTGCCGCCCCGCCAGTACCGTGGGCGTTTCGGCGGCAAGCCCGGTGTGCACGGTCAGGCCACGTTGGCGGGCCGCCTGGGCGGCGGCGGGATCGGGGTCGATGCCTTCGGCGTGGGTGTGGCCTCGCCGTTGCAGGGTCTGCAACAGTCCGCCCGCACCGCAGCCAATGTCGAGGACGCGCGCGTCGTGCCGGGGAAGCCAGGCCGTCAGGCGGTCGGCGAGCTCGTCCAGGCGCTGCCGATCCGCCGCGTCGATCCCCCCGCCTGTACCGGTTGGGCCGCCGTACTTGGCCTGGGTCCGGTAATAGGTGTCGTACGCAGACTGGGGCGCCGGGGTGTCCGCGTAGGCGAAATCGCAAGGTGTGCAGGCCACCAGCCGGTAGCCATCCGGAAGCGGCGAGCCGCTGATCTGGGGAAGGTGTATCCAGCCCAGTTCGTCCGGCGTGGGGTTGCCGCACAAGGGGCAGGCGCGGTGGCTGCTGACGACCATGGCGACGTGGGCGCTCAGAAATCGACGCCGATGAAGCGGCGGATCATTTCGGCGGTGTAGTCGAGCTGTGCACTGGTGAGCCCCGGCCACACGCCGATCCAGAAGGTGTCCCGCATGATGCGGTCGGCCACCGGCAGCTCGCCGACGACGCGGAAGTTGCGTCCGGCCATCGAGGGCTGGCGGACGAGGTTGCCGGCAAACAGCAGGCGGGTGCCGATCTTGTGCTGGTCGAGGTATTGCAGCAGATCGACGCGATTGACGCCGGCCTCCGGGCGCAGGGTGATCGGATAGCCGAACCACGACGGATCGCTGCCGGGCGTGGCTTCGGGCAGCACGAGGAGATCCCGCGCGTCGGCGAGCGCATCGGTGAGCCGCGCGAAGTTGCGCTTGCGGGCGGCGATGAAGCCTTCGAGCCGATTGAGCTGGGCCAGCCCGCAGGCGGCCTGCATGTCGGTGATCTTGAGGTTGTAGCCAATGTGGCTGTAGGTGTACTTGTGGTCGTAGCCCGGCGGGAGGCTGCCCAGCTGCCAGCCGAAGCGCTTGCCGCAGGTGTTGTCGCATCCGGGCTTGCACCAGCAGTCGCGGCCCCAGTCGCGGAAGGATTCGGCGATCTGGCGCAGGCTCGGGTCGCTGGTGAGCACCGCGCCGCCTTCGCCCATGGTGATGTGGTGGGCGGGGTAGAACGACAGGGTGGCCAGGTGCCCGAAGGTGCCGACCTTGCGGCCCTTCCAGGTGGAGCCGAGGGCGTCGCAGCAGTCTTCCACCAGCCACAGGCCGTGGGCTTCGCAGAAGGCGCACACGGCGGTGAGGTCGAAGGGGTTGCCGAGGGTGTGGGCGATCATCACCGCCTTGGTGCGCGGCGAGAGCGCGGCTTCGAGCATGCCCACGTCGATGTTGTAGCCGGGCAGGGTGGCGTCGACGAACACCGGCACCGCGCCGTTCTGGATGATCGGATTGACGGTGGTGGGAAAGCCGGCGGCGACGGTGATGACCTCGTCGCCGGGCTGGATGGCCCGCTCACCCAGCTTGGGTGAGGTGAGGGTGGAGAAGGCCACCAGATTGGCCGACGAGCCGGAATTGACGGTGAGCGCGTAGGCGGTGCCGACGAACTCCGCAAGGCGCGCCTCGAAGGCGTCGTTGAAGCGGCCGGTGGTGAGCCAGGCGTCGAGGGCCGCGTCGATCATCGCGTCCTTCTCGGGATCGCCGACCACCTTGCCGGAGGGCGGCACCGGGTCGATGCCCGGGCGCCAGTCGCGGGGCGTGGCGGCGGCGCGGGCGGGGCGGACGATGACTTCGAGTTCCTGCCCGGCGAGCTCGGGGTGGGCGGAGAGATCCAGCTGCAGGCTGCCGTCGGCGCCGGGGGTGAGGGTCTGGCGGATGATGCTCATGGGGTGCTTCCGAAGGCGGCGATTTCGTCGAGGGTGTAGCGGTGCATGTCGGCGCCGTTCTGCCAGGCTTGATACCAGGCGAGGCTGCGCGCCACGGCTTCGTCGGCCCGCCAGTGGGGGCGCCAGCCCAGGCGGACGCGGGCCTTGGTGCAGTCGAGCTTGAGGGTGTGGGCCTCGTGCACCTGGGGCGTGGCGGCGCTGGCCCAGTGGGCGGCCGGGCCCCAGCCTTCGGCGAGCTGCTGCACGACCCAGGCGACGCTGCGGGCGTCGGTTTCGTCGGGGCCGAAGTTCCAGCCGTCGGCGAAGGCGGCGCCGTCATTCACGAGGCGTTCGGCGAGCTGCAGATAGCCGGAGAGCGGTTCGAGCACGTGCTGCCAGGGGCGGATCGCGCCGGGGCTGCGCAGGGTGACGGGCTGCCCGGCGGTGAAGGCGGCGAGCACGTCGGGCACCAGCCGGCTGGGTGTCCAGTCGCCGCCGCCGATCACGTTGCCGGCGCGGGCGCTGGCGAGCGGAATGCCCGCCGCGGCGAGGAACGAACGCCGGTAGCTGGCGACGATCAGTTCGGTGCAACCCTTGCTGGCGGAGTAAGGGTCGTGGCCGCCCATCGGGTCGGTCTCGCGGTAGCCCCAGAGCTGCTCGCGGTTCTCGTAGCACTTGTCGCTGCTGACCACCACGATCGCCCGGATGCCGGCCACGTGGCGGCAGGCCTCGAGCAGATGGACGGTGCCCATGGCGTTGGTGGCGAAGGTGTCCACCGGGGTTTCGTAGGACAGCGGCACCAGCGGCTGGGCGGCCAGGTGGAGGACGATCTCGGGCCGGGCGGCCTGCATTGCCGCGAGGAGCGCCGGGTAGTCGCGCACGTCGCCGATGGTGGAGTGCATGCCGCGGCCGACGGCGGCCACGTCGAAGAGGGCCGGGTCGGTGGCCGGGGCGAGGGCGAAGCCGTGGACCTCCGCGCCCATTTCCTGCAGCCACAGGGCGAGCCAGCCACCCTTGAAGCCGGTGTGGCCGGTGACGAAAACCCGCCGGCCGCGCCAGAAGGCGGCGTTCACCAGGTTTTCCATGGCGCCTCGCCGCTCTGCCAGAGTTCTTCGAGGAGGGTCTTGTCGCGCAGGGTGTCCATCGGGCGCCAGAAACCGGTGTGCTGGAAGGCGGCAAGCTGCTTTCTGGCGATGAGCTGGGCGAGCACCGGGCCTTCGAAGATGGTTTGGTCGCCATCGTTGATGTAGTCGAGCACCTTGGGCGACAGCACGAAGAAGCCGCCATTGATGAAGCCGCCGTCGCCCAGGGGCTTCTCGACAAAGGCGCTGACGCAGCCACCGCTTGCGATCTTGAGGGCGCCGAAGCGGCCCGGGGGCTGCACCGCGGCTACCGTGGCGAGCTTGCCGTGGGCCTTGTGAAAGGCGATCTCGGCGCTGACGTCGATGTCGGCCACGCCGTCGCCGTAGGTGAAGCAGAAGGCGTCTTCGTCCTGCACGTACTGGCGCACCCGGGCGAGGCGGCCGCCAGTCTGGGTGCTGTCGCCGGTATCCACCAGGGTGACGCGCCACGGTTCGGCGTGGCGCTCGTGGATCTCCATGCGGTTGTGGGTCATGTCGAAGGTGACGTCCGACATGTGCAGGAAGTAGTTGGCGAAGTACTCCTTGATCACGTAGCCCATGTAGCCGCAGCAGATCACGAAGTCGTGAATGCCGTGGGCCGAGTAGATCTTCATGATGTGCCAGAGAATGGGCCGACCGCCGATGCCGATCATCGGCTTCGGGCGGTTGACGGTCTCTTCGCTGATGCGGGTGCCGAGGCCACCCGCGAGAATCACGGCTTTCATCGTCGCTCCATGAAGGATGGGGACGATGTTATGCGTGGCGGTGGAAGGGCTTAGGGCGGAACAGGGGGGAAAAGAGGGGGTTATTCTTCCGGCGTGGGATCAGCGCCGGTTGCCCATGGGGGATTCGGGGGGATTGGCGCCGCAGGCGATGTAGTCGTCGTCGCGCATCACCGGCTTGATCTCGCAGGCGCTGGCCACCACCGGCAGGGCCGTGAAGTGGTTGAACCCGGACTCGGCGTTGCGCAGGGTGCGGACCGTGGGCAGGGCGGCGGTGGGCACCTGCACGGGGAGGCTGGCGACCGGCGCGAGCGCGTCGGCGGCGCCATTGACGGGGACTGCGGCCTCGCCGCCGCCGATGCGCCGGTTGGCCGCCTCGAGCCGCTCTTGTTGCCGGGCTTCGAGGTTGGCGCGGCGGATCAGGAGCGCGCTTTCCCGGCCGATTTCCTGAATCGGGAGGTGGGTGGCGGTGGCCGGCACGGCCTGGGCGCTGGCGCCCTGGATGGTGGTGCTGCGCACGGCGACGGGGCGCAGCGGGGCCTCGGTGATGCTGGTCGAGCGGCTCATGCCGCTGCTGCGACCGCCGCCGACGCGCCGGGCGTCGGCGGGATCACTGGCCACGAGGCCGAGGAGCAGGGTGGCGAGGAGCGCGGAGGCGGGGCGGTCGAGTCTGAAGCGGGTCATCGTGAGCTGCACTGGAATCTGCAAATATTTGCAAAGCATGCAAGTCTAGCGAATCTCCGCCGGTAATGCTATTCGGATTCAGTCCGCGAGCAGCGCCGCCAGCATGGCGTCCGGCGTGCCCACCGCGCGCCAGTGGGGCGGCATTTCTTCGGGCGCGATGCTGCCGTAGCCCCAGGTGGCGGCGAGGAAGGGCAGCTGGTTGGCGTCGGCGGATTCGCCGTCCTCGCTGCGGTCGCCGATGTAGATCGAGGTGGCCACCGGGATCTCGTGATCGGCCAGCAGCCGTCCGATCATCGCCGCCTTGTGGGGCAGGCGCGGCGAGAACAGGTCGAGGGCGTAGATGTGGTCGAAATGCCCCAGCCAGCCCAGGTGATCGAGGATCAGCCGGGTGGGGTGGATGCGCTTGTTGGTGGCGATGGCGAGGCTGAAGCCGGCCGCCTTGAGGCTGGCGAGCATCTCGCCGACGCCAGCGTAGGGGGCGGTGGCCTTGTAGCCTTCGGTGTCGTAGCTGGCCTTGAAGCCGTCGGCGAGGCGGTCGATGAGCGCCGCGTCGGTGCTTCCGGCGAGCAGCTGCAGGGTTTCGGTGAGCGGCGGGCCGATGATGCTGTCGTCGATGGGGATGACCGGCGTCAGGCCGGCGCGGGCGAAGGCGTCGCGGAAGCTGGCGAGGATGGCCGGGGCGGAGTCGATGAGGGTGCCGTCGAGGTCGAACAGGATGTGGCTGTAGCGGGGCATGGCGATGGGCGCGTTGGGAAGGCGGGCGTGATTATCGCCCGCTCGGGTATATTTGCGCGCTCGTTCCGCCCTTCCGTTCTGCCGCCATGGAAAACCCCGATCTCTCCGCGCCCGACGACGCCCGTCGCTTTGGCGGCCTTGCCCGACTCTACGGCGATGCCGGCCGGGTCCGGCTGGCGGCGGCGCATGTGTGCGTGGTGGGCATCGGCGGGGTGGGTTCGTGGGCGGTGGAGGCGCTGGCCCGCAGCGGCGTGGGCCGGCTCACGCTGATCGACCTGGACCACGTGGCGGAGTCGAACATCAACCGCCAGATCCACGCCAGCGACGCGACCCTCGGCCAGGCCAAGGTGGACGCGATGCGCGAGCGGATCGCCGGCTACAACCCGGCCTGCCAGGTGGCGGTGGTGGATGATTTCGTGACCACCGACAACTGCGCCGAACTGCTGGGCGCGGGCTTCGACTACGTGATCGACGCCATCGATTCGGTGCGGGTGAAGGTGGCGATGATCGCCTTCTGCCGCGGCGCGGGTGTGCCGGTGGTGACCTGCGGCGCGGCCGGCGGGCAGATCGACCCGACCCAGATCCGCGTGGATGATCTTTCGCGGACGATTCAGGACCCGCTGCTCGCCAAGGTGCGCGGGCAGCTGCGCAAGGGCCACGGTTTCACCCGCGACCCGAAGAAGAAATTTGGCGTGGAGGCGGTGTTCTCCACCGAGCCGCTGCGCTACCCCGCGCCGGAGGCGGCCTGCGAGCTGCCCGCCACGGGCCCGGCCGGCCTCAACTGCGCCGGCTTTGGCTCGATCGTCACGGTGACGGCCTGCGTCGGGATGTTTGCCGCGGCGCGGGCGATCAACGCGCTGGCGGCGGGGTGATGAAGAGCGCCGGGTCCACCGCCGCGCCGTTGAGATAGACGCTCCAGTGCAGGTGCGGGCCGGTGGCGCGGCCGCTCATGCCCGACTGCCCCAGCACCTCGCCCCGGCGCACCGGCTGGCCGGGCGTCACGGTGGTGTCGCTGAGGTGGCAGACCATCGTGACGAAGCCCTGGCCGTGGTCCACGAAGACCGTCTTGCCGTTGAAGTAGAGGTCGTCCACCAGCGTGACGACGCCGTCGGCGGGGGCGCGGATGGGGGTGCCGGTGGGCACCGCCACGTCGAGCCCGGTGTGGGGCGCGCGGGGTTCGCCGTTGAATACCCGGCGCAGGCCGAAGCGGCTCGACAGGCGGCCTTCGGCAGGCAGGGTGAGGTCGGCGCGGGGCACCGGCACGTCGCGGAACTGGCTGCGGATGTCCAGCTGGCGCTTGCGTTCGGCGTCGATGCGGGCCACGTCGGCGGGGTCGGGGGTGACCATCTTGGGGTTCTTGATGGTGAGCTTCTGGACCGGATAGGCCTTGGGCATCACCGGAAAGCTCAGGCTGCGGGCCTGGCCTTCGGGGCCGACTTCGAGGGTCTGGTCGCCGACCGGGGTGTCGAGGGACAGGCCGACCAGCGCGTGCCAGCCGTCGCGCTGTTGCTGGAGGAGCACCGGGCGCCCGCCGAAGCGCACTTCGGGGCGCGGCGAGCCGGCCGGGGCGACATGGATCTCGGCGACACCGCCGGGCACCGCTTCGGGCCGGAACCCGGCGTGGGCATTGGCGATCAGCGATGTGGCGGCGGCAATGAGGGCTATAACTTTAGTCATGAATTCAGTGGCAACCGGGACTATTTCACACGCGGCTGCAGGAAGTTGGGCGGGAACGCGGATTTGAGCATGGACAAGCCTTTGCACGGTTTAACATCTTGTAAAGACTGGTCTGCTTCCAGCGAGGGCGTTGTCGCCCTTTGATGCTGGTCCGAAAGGACTGGTCAGGTTGATCGATGGTCTGTGCCGGCAAGCCGGCCAGACTCGGGAGTGATGGATGTCGCAGGAAGCAATCGTACTGTTTGCCCACGGGGCGCGTGATCCGATCTGGGCCCTGCCGGCCCAGCGGGTGGCTGAGGAGGTGCGTCGGCTGCGTCCGGGCACGCTGGTCAGCGTGGCGTTTCTCGAACTGATGACGCCGACCCTGGCCGAGGCCGTGGAAGCGGCGGCGGCCTCGGGCGCGGAGGTGGTGCGCGTGGTGCCGCTGTTCCTGGCCCAGGGCGGGCACCTGAAGCGCGACGTGCCGGCGCTGATCGAGGCGGTGCAGGCCAAGCATCCGGCGTGCCGGATCGAGCTGGTCACGGCCGTCGGCGAGGATGCCGGGGTGGTGCAGGCGATGGCGGTTTATGCGGCGGGGGCTGGCGGTGTTGCGTCGGCCGACTGAGACAGGGGAGGTCTGGGGTTCGATGGCGAGTCGCATCTGGCTGGTGGGGGATAATCCCCAGTTGGCAGGGCAGATCGAGGCTTGGCTGGCGCCGGCCGGGTACGAGTGCAGGCCGCTGGCCTGTCTCGAGGCGTGCGTGCGCCTCACGGACGAACTGACGCTCGGCGATCGGGTGATCGTCGATGTGTCGTCGGACGAGTGCTCGCTCGCGCTGCTGGCCGTGCTCAAGGATGCCGGCGTGCAGGTCACCCTGCTGCTGGAGGCCGAGGATCTGCTGGCGGTGGAGACCGGGCTGTACGCCACGGTGTCGGGTTTCCTGGTCAAGCCGTTCGAGCGTCAGGCGCTGGTGGCGGCGCTGGCCCTGCCGTGGGGTGGCGTGAGCGCGCCGGCGGGTGGCTATTTCCCGTTCCGTACCCTGGAGGATGTCACCGGCCTGTCGCAGCTGGTGGCGGGGCTGTGCCCCGAATCCGAGATGGTGCAGATCGCCCTTTCCGAGCTGATGCTCAACGCCGTGGAGCACGGCAACCTGGGGCTGGGCTTCGTGCGCAAGGGCGAGCTGATGAGCTGTGGCGCGTGGCGTAACGAGGTCGAGCGCCTGCTCGACACGCCGGCCTATCTCGAACGTTTTGCCTACCTGCGGGTGGAGCTGCGCCCGCGGGAAGTGCGCTTCCTGATCCGCGATCAGGGCAACGGTTTCGATCCGGGGCCTTATCTCAACCTCAATCCGGCGCGCTCGGTCGAGCCCCACGGGCGCGGCATCGCGATCGCCCGGATGCTGGCCTTCCCCGATCTGGTCTTCCTCGAAGGCGGTCGCTGCGTGGAAGGGGTGGTGCGCCGGCTGGCTGCACTCGATCTGGCGGCCTGAGGCCGCAGTTTGACCGGCGGAGGCCCCGCCGGCTTGACGGAACATAATATAAGCGTATTCTTATATTATGTTCCTATACACTTCTCTCCGTCTTTCCGGTGCGTCCGGCCTGCTCGCGGCAGTGCTGGCGCTGTCCCCTGTTGCAGCTCCTGCCGTCCCGACGACGGCCGACGTGCCCACCGTGCGCATCGGCCTGCAGGCCCACGCCCAGACCTACGCCAGCGAGGCGACCATCGAGGCGATCCGTCAGGCCACCGTGGCCGCCCAGGTGCAGGGGCGGGTGCTGGAGGCGCGGGTCGATGCCGGCGCCCGGGTGCGTCGCGGCGACGTGCTGATGCGCATCGACACCCGCGAGGCCGATCAGGCCGTGGCGGCGGCCACCGCCAACGTGGCGGCGGCCCAGGCCCGGGTGGTCGAGGCCAGGGCCAGCCTTGAACGCACCCGCAGCCTGAAGGCGCGCAATTTCATCAGCGCCGCGGCGGTGGATCAGGCCCAGGCGGCCTTTGATTCGGCCGCGGCCCAGCACAAGTCGGCCGAGGCGGCCCGGGCCCAGCTGGATGCCTCCCGAGGCTTCGCGACGGTGACTTCGCCCATCGACGGGGTGATCGCCCAGCGCCTCACCGAAGCCGGCGAGATGGCCCAGCCGGGCCGTCCGCTGATGACGATCTACGAACCCGGCGGCCTGCGGGCGGTGGTGGATGTGCCCCAGTCACGCCTTGCCGAACTGGGCAAGGCCGGCCTGAAGGCGAAGGTGGAATTCCCCGAAAGCGGCCGCTGGCTGGATGCGGCGGCGATCGTCGTGCTGCCTTCGGCCGATCCGCGCACCCACACCGCGCGGGTGCGGGTGAGCCTGCCCGCCGACGCTGCCGGCGTGGTGCCGGGCATGGCGGCGCGGGTGCATTTCGTGGTGGGCGATGCGCCGCGGCTGGCGGTGCCGGCGGGGGCGATCCTGCGCCGGGGCGAGATCACCGGCGTCTACGTGGCCGACGGCAAGGGCGGCTTCAGCCTGCGCCAGCTGCGGGTGGGCAGCCCGCTCGCCGACGGCAGCGTCGAGGTGCTGGCGGGGCTCTCCGGCGGCGAGCTGGTCGCCCTCGATCCGGTGCGTGCCGGTCTGCTTCGTCAGGCGCGCTGAATCATGGGGATCGCTGGTCGTATTGCGGCGCTGTTCCAGCGCAACGCGCTCACCCCGCTCCTCGCCCTGGTGCTGATGCTGCTGGGCGTCTTTGCCACCCTCGTCACGCCCAAGGAAGAAGAGCCCCAGATCGACGTGACCATGGCCGACGTGATGGTGGCCTTTCCCGGCGCCTCGGCCAAGGACGTGGAGGCGCTGGTCGCCCGCCCGGCCGAGCAGGTGCTGTCGCGCATCGCCGGGATGGATCACGTGTATTCGGTGTCGCGCCCGGGCATGGCGATCATCACCGTGCAGTTCAAGGTGGGCGTCAAGAACCAGGACGCCATCGTGCGCCTGTACGACACCATCCACAGCCACCGGGACTGGATCTCCCCCGAGCTGGGGGTGGCGGAGCCGGTCATCAAGCCGAAGGGCATCGACGACGTGCCCATCGTCGCGCTTACCCTTTGGACGCGTGATCCGGCCCGCTCGGCCTTCGACCTGCAGCAGGTGGGCCGCGCGGTGGAAGTGGAACTCAAGCGCGTCAAGGGCACGCGGGACGTGAGCACCATCGGTGGCCCGGACCACGTGCTGCGGGTGTTGATGGACCCCGGCCGGATGAACGCCTATGGCCTCACGCCCCAGGATCTGAAAGGCGCGCTGCTGCTGGCCAATGCCTCCCAGCCGAGCGGCAAGCTGATCGACCAGAACCAGGAGGTGCTGGTGCAGACCGGCACCTACATCGAGAGCGCCGACGACGTGCGTCGGCTGGTGGTGGGCGTCTCCGGAGGCCGGCCGGTGACAATGGCCGACGTGGCCACGGTGGTGGATGGAGCGGATCAGCCGTCGCGCTACGTGTGGCACGCCCTCGGCAAGGGCGCGGGGGATGCCGCCGCCAGCGGCGAGCGCTTCCCGGCCGTGACGCTGTCGATCTCCAAGAAGCCGGGCGAGAACGCCGCCGACGTGGCCGACGGCCTGATCCGCCGGATCGATCAGCTCAAGGGCAGCATCGTGCCCGACGGCGTCGAGGTGACGGTGACCCGCAACTACGGCGAGACGGCCACCGAGAAGGCCGACAAGCTGATCGGCAAGCTGGTGTTTGCCACCTCGGCGGTGGTGCTGCTGGTGTTCTTTGCGCTGGGCAGGCGCGAGGCGGTGATCGTCGGTGCGGCGGTCACGCTCACCCTGGCGGCTACGCTGTTCGCCTCGTGGGCGTGGGGCTTCACCCTCAACCGGGTGTCGCTGTTCGCGCTGATCTTCTCCATCGGCATCCTGGTGGACGACGCCATCGTGGTGGTGGAGAACATCCACCGCTGGCACACCCTTGAGCCGGCCACGCCCCTGTGGCAGCTGATCCCGAAGGCGGTGGATGAAGTCGGCGGGCCGACCATCCTGGCCACCTTCACGGTGATCGCGGCGCTGCTCCCGATGGCTTTCGTGTCAGGCCTGATGGGGCCGTACATGAGCCCGATCCCGATCAACTCGTCGATGGGCATGTTCATCTCGCTGGCGGTGGCCTTCATCGTCACCCCGTGGCTGGCGGGCAAGCTGATGGCCGGTGGCGGGCACGGCGCAATGCCGGCCGACCACGGGCCGGACAAGTTCACCCAGCGCCTCGAAGCCCTGTTCCGCCGCATCATGACGCCGCTGCTCGACCCCAGAACCGGCGGCCGGGCGCGGATGAAGCTGTGGCTGGGCGTGGTGCTGGCGATTGCCCTGTCGGTGTCGCTGGCGGTGGTGCAGCTGGTGGTGCTCAAGATGCTGCCCTTCGACAACAAGAGCGAGTTCCAGGTGGTGCTCGACATGCCGGTGGGCACGCCTGTCGAGACGACCACCGAGGTGCTCCGGGAGATCGGCGACGAGCTGGCGAAGGTCGATGAAGTGACCGACTTCCAGACCTACGCCGGGACCGCTGCGCCGATCAACTTCAACGGGCTGGTGCGTCAGTACTACCTGCGTGCCCTGCCCGAGATGGGGGACATCCAGGTCAATCTCGTGGACAAGCACAAGCGCAGCCGCAAGAGCCACGAGATCGCGGTGTCGGTGCGCGACGTGGTGGCCTCCATCGCCCTCCGGCACGGCGGCAACGCCAAGGTCGTCGAGGTGCCCCCTGGCCCGCCGGTGCTCTCGCCCATCGTGGCCGAGGTGTACGGCCCGGACTACGCCGGCCAGGTGGCGGTGGCTGGCACGCTGCGCAAGGCGTTTGAAGCGACGCCGGACATCGTGGGCGTGGACGACACCGTGGACGAGGCTGCGCCCAAACTGGTGCTGCGGGTCAATCAGGCCAAGGCGGCGCGCCTCGGCGTGGCCCAGGCCGACATCGTCGAGGTGGTGCGCCTGGGGCTTGGCGGCGAGAACGTCACCCCGGTGCATGGCGGCGACAACAAGTATGAACTGCCGGTGCGCCTCACCCTGCCGCCGGAGCGGCTGTCGTCGGTGGAGCAGATCCTCCAGATGAAGGTGCGCGCGCGGGCGCCGGAGGCCGGCGGCGCGCTGGTGCCGGTGTCGGAGCTGGTGCAGGTGCAGCCCACCCGCCGCGAGCAGGTGATCTACCACAAGGATCTGCTGCCGGTGGTCTACGTGACCGGCGACATGGGCGGCAAGCTGGATTCGCCCCTCTACGGCATGTTCGACATCCGCAGCAAGGTGAAGGATCTGCCACTGGTGGGCGAGGGGCTGGCGGGCGTGCTGGGCGAGTGGTTCATCCACCAGCCCGACGACCCCTATGCCGCCTACGCCATCAAGTGGGACGGCGAATGGCAGATCACCTACGAGACCTTCCGCGACATGGGTGCCGCCTACGCGGTGGGCCTGGTGCTGATCTACGTGCTGGTGGTGGCGCAGTTCAGGAGCTATCTGGTGCCGCTCATCATCATGGCGCCGATCCCGCTCACCATCATCGGCGTGATGCCGGGCCATGCGCTGCTGGGCAGCCAGTTCACCGCCACCAGCATGATCGGGATGATCGCGCTGGCGGGGATCATCGTGCGCAACTCGATCCTGCTGGTGGATTTCATCGACCAGCAGGTGGCGGCCGGCACCAGCCTTGCCGAAGCCACCATCCACGCCGCGGCGGTGCGCGCCAAGCCCATCGGGCTCACCGGCCTGGCGGCGATGATCGGTGCGTTGTTCATTCTCGACGACCCGATCTTCAACGGGCTGGCGATCAGCCTGGTGTTTGGCGTGCTGGTGTCCACCCTGCTGACCCTGGTGGTCATTCCTGTCCTGTATTACGCGGCCACCCACAAGCGGCGCGCCGCAACCGAAGGAGAAGTCTCATGAAGCTCACCGTCAACCAGTTCGTGCGCATCTTTGCCGGTGCTTTCGTGATGATCTCGCTGGCCCTCGGCGTGGAGGGAAGCCCGCTTTTCGTGAGCAGCAAGTTCCTGTGGTTCACCGCCTTCGTGGGGGGCAATCTGTTCCAGAGCGGCTTCACGCGCTTCTGTCCGCTCGAGAACATCCTGCGCAAGTTTGGCGTGAAGGACAGCACCGGCTGCGCCTGATGCGGCGTTCATGACGAAGCTTGAGGCGAGCCCTCAAGCTTTATGGCGCGGGGCCGTTCACCTCGGGCAATGAGCCCGCGACACCCTCCTTTTTCGAGATTTGACCGGGCCCTCCGCTCACAGGGTGCATCGCCTTTGCTGGAGGGCCGCTGGTTCGTTGCGGCCTTCGCGCTGGGAATGCTCATCACTGCGCTGGTGTGGGCCCATCTGCGCGACCACGAGCGCGATCTCGAAAAGGCCCATCATGCGGCGGCGGCCGACCGGCTGGTGCATCAGCTCAACGAACGCCTGGGCAAGGTGGATTTCATTCTGCGCGGGGTCGCCGGCCTGTTCTCGGCCCAGAATCTCGTCGAGAAGCGCGAATTCGAAACCTACGTAGCCGGCCTCAAGCCCACCGAGACCCTGCCCGAGGTCGTGGCGATCGGGCTGGTTCGGCGAGTGGATGTCGCCCGGGTGCCGGCGGTCGAGGCGCTGCTGTCGGCGGCCTACGAGCGGGATATCCGCATTACGCCGCCGCCCGACGCTGCCCGCGCCGGGGTGACCTATCCGGTGGTTTATGTGTGGCCGCTCGATGCCCAGACCACGCGGGCCATTGGTTACGATGGCTATTCCGAGCCGCTGCGCCGCCGGGCCATCGACGACGCGCTGCGTCTTGACGGCATGGCGATGACCGAGCCGATCGCCATGCGTGCGCTGGGGGATGCCCAGCGCGGTGCCGCCGTGATGCTCTATCGGGTTGCCCGCTCGGCGGACGACCTGAGTCCGAGCGAGGCCCAGGATGGTCTGGTTGGCCTCGGGATCGATGTGAGCCGGATGTTCGACGGGCTCGCAGAGTCGGCCATCGCCGGCTATCGGGTGCGCGTCGACGATGTGTCCGACAGTGATCCGGCGCTGCTCTACAGCAACATCGACAACGCCACCGCGCCCCTGGCCGAAGTCCGCACCGCCAGCTTTGGCGGGCGGGTGTGGCGCCTGTCCCTGGCGGCGCCGCCGCCGGCCGAGCTGATCGCGGTTTCGTCCCTGGTGGCAATGGGCGGGGTGGCTGGCAGCGGCCTGCTGGCGTTTCTGCTGGCCAGCCTGTCGGGGCAACAGAAGCGTGCCCGCGAGCTGGCCGACCTGATGACTTCCGAATATCGGGCCAGCCAGATGCGTTTCGAACTGGCGGTTTCCGCCACCGAGGAAGGCATCTGGGAATGGCAGGCCGGGCAGACGCGGCTGTTCCTGTCACCCCGCTGCGACACCCTGCTCGGCTATCCAAAAGGGGGCCTGCCGCGCAACGTCCGGGGCCTGCTGCGCCATCTGGCGCGGCCGATCCGGCGGGAATTCCTGATTTCGTTGCGGACCCACCTGGCCGGCAAGGGCGCCCTCGACAGCGTGTTGCCGGTGACCCGGATCGATGGCAACGTGGGCTGGTTCCACGTGGCCGGCAAGACCGAGTTCCACGCCGGCGGCCGGCCGGAGCGCACCGCCGGCGCCATCGCCGACGTGACCGGGCTGCGCCGCGCCCAGCAGGAAGTGATCGATTCCCACGCCCGGCTCGACGCGCTGTACCGCCACGCCTCCCTCGGCATGGCCATGGTGGACGGCAAGGGGCGCTATCTGCAGGCCAACTCGGAATTCTGCCGGATCGTCGGCTACAGTGAAGATGAGCTGTGCTGCGACCAGCCGCCGATGCTCACCCCCGCCGAATACGCGGCGCGGGATGCCCGGGCGGTGGTGGATACCTGCCTCGGTGCCCGGGGCAAGGCCTATGAGAAGGAACTCCTCCACCGCAGCGGGAAGCGGGTGCCGGTGATGGTGATGACGACCGTCGTGGGCGGCAGCGATGGCTCCCACCGCTGGATCGTCGTCGAGGATGTGACCGAACGGAAGCGGGAGCAGCGGGCCGTGCAGGAGGCCAACGCCACCAACGAATCGCTGATCGCCGCCATGCCTGACATGCTTTTTCAGCTCGATGGCGACATGCGCATCGTGCGCTACCACGCCGACAAGCCGGATCTGACGGTGCCGCCGGAAGCCTTCATGGGCAAGCGGCTCGATGAAGTGCTGTCGGCCCGCACGGCCCGGGCCTTCTTCAATGCGGTGCATGCCGCGGGGCGCAGCGGCCAGTTGCAGCGGCTGGAGTATTCGTCCCGGCGCGGCGCCGATCGCCTGCGCCATTTCGAGGCCCGGCTGCGCATGGTGCCCACCGGGGGGGCGCTGGTGGTCATCCGCGACATGACCGACCAGAAGGAAACCGAGCTGGCCCTGCGGGAGAGCGAGGCGCGCTGGCAGTTCGCCCTCGACGGCGCCGGCGACGGGGTGTGGGACTGGAACATCGCCGAGAACCGGGTGTTCCGCTCCGACCGCTGCAAGACCATGCTCGGCTACGCGGTGGACGAGTTGCCCGACGACCACGCCAGCTGGGCGGCGCTGGTCCATCCGGAAGACCTGCCCGCGCTGCTGGAGGCCCGGCGCATTCATCTCAAGGGCGAATCGCCGATGCTCGCCATGGAGGTCCGGACGCGCGCCAGATCGGGGCGCTACAAGTGGGTGCTGGTGCGGGGCCTGGTGGTCGAGCGGGATGCCGACGGCCGCGCGCTGCGCATGATCGGCACCCATTCGGACATCGACGACGCCAAGTCGCGCGAGGCCCAGATCCTCGACCACAACCTCAATCTGGCGACGCTGGTGGATGAGCGCACCAAAGACCTGCAGGCCGCCAAGGATGCCGCCGAGGCCGCCAACGAGGCCAAGTCGGCCTTCCTTGCCAACATGTCCCACGAGCTACGCACCCCGATGCACGGCATCCTCGGCTACGCCAAGCTGGGCGAGACCCGGGTGGCCAGCGCCGGGCACGAGAAGCTGCGCAACTACTTCGGCCGCATCCGCCTCTCCGGCGAGCGGATGCTGTTGCTGGTGAACGATCTGCTCGATCTCTCCAAGCTGGAAGCCGGGCAGATGGTGCTCAACCTGGAAACCGGCGCCTTGTCCGAGGTGGTGTCGGAAGTGATCGCCGAGTTCGACCTGCTGGTCCAGGCCCGGCGGCAGTCCATCGAGCTGTCGGTGGATAAGGCGCTGCCCCCGTGCCGCTGCGATCGGGCCCGGATCGGGCAGGTGGTCCGTAACCTGCTTTCAAATGCGGTGAAGTTCACGCCGGAGGGGCGGACAATCCGCGTCCGGCTCGGGGCGGGCATGCTGCCCGATGCCCGGCCGGCGCTTGTCCTGGGCGTGTCCGACGAAGGCGTGGGGATTCCGGCCAGCGAACTGGAGCTGGTCTTCGACAAGTTTGTACAAAGCTCGCGCACCCGGACGGGCGCGGGCGGAACGGGACTCGGCCTGGCGATCTGTCACGAGATCGTCGAGGCGCATCACGGGCGTATCACGGCCCGGAACAATGCCGTCTGCGGAGCGGAGTTCATCGTCGAGTTGCCGGCCCTGGGCCGGACCGAAGAGATGGCGCCCGCCCTTGCGGCACAGGGAGAAGCTTGATGAGCATGGCAAAGATACTGGTCGTGGATGACGAGCCGTTCAATCTCGACATCGTGGCTGAATACCTGGACGGGATGGATTTCGAGCTGGTGATGGTCGAGTCCGGCGAGGCCGCGTGGGCCGAGCTGGAACAGCCCGATTCCACCTTCGATCTGGTCCTGCTCGACCGCATGATGCCGGGCATGGACGGCATTCAGGTGCTCACCCGCATGAAGGCCGACCAGCGCCTGCACTCGATCCCGGTGATCATGCAGACGGCGGCCACCTCGCCCGAGCAGATCCGTGAAGGCCTGGCCGCCGGCGCCTTCTACTACCTCACCAAGCCCTTCGAGGGCGAGGCCCTGCAGACCATCATCCGCTCGGCCCTCGACGACATGCGGACCCGCCGGGAGTTGAGCGCCAACCTGGCCGATCACGCGGTGGCGCTGGGTTTCCTGGGCGAGGGCGAGTTCGTCATCCGCACCCTCGACGAAGCCCACAAGCTCGCCTCCTTCGTGGCGCTCCTCGGCCCGCAGCCGGAAACCCTGGCGATGGGCCTGTCCGAGCTGCTGGTCAATGGCATCGAGCACGGCAACCTGGGCATCGACTTTGCCGAAAAGAGCCGGCTGCGCGAGGCCGACCGCTGGGAAGACGAAGTGGATCGCCGGCTCGCGCTGCCCGAGAACCAGAAGCGGGTGGTGCGGCTGCGCGTCCTGCGTGATGAGGACCGCTGGGTGTTCGAGATCTCCGACGATGGCCCGGGCTTCGACTGGCGGCGCTTCCTCGATTTCGACCCGGAGCGGGCCTTCGCGCCCAATGGCCGGGGCATCGCCCTGTCGCGCCAGCTGTCGTTCTCGAGCCTGACCTACATTCCGCCCGGCAACGTGGTCATCGTGACCGTGCCCCGGGTGCACCGCGACAAGGCGGCCAGCCAGTAATGGCCCCGACGAACCGGAATCCGGCATGCCGCGAGGCGTGCCCCCGATCGAACTTCCAGGCGGCGGCGAGCGTCCGCTGCCTGCCAACGGTAGAGTGCTGCTGATGGCTGAAAATCCACTCCGGGTGCTCGTCGCAGACGACATTGCATCCAACCGAACCATCGTGGGGGCTTTCCTCGCCCACCTGAACTGCACGCCCATCTACGCCACCGATGGCGTCGAGGCGGTCGAGCTGTTCCGCATGGAATCCCCCGATGTGGTCCTGATGGACCTGATGATGCCGCGCATGGATGGCTTCGAGGCCATCAAGCAGATCCGCGCGATGGCCGACGACCACTGGGTGCCGATCATCATCCTGTCGGCCCTGTCGGGCGAGGGCGACATCGTGCATGGCCTCGAGATCGGTGCCGACGACTATCTGGCCAAGCCCTTGTCGTTCCCGGTGTTTGCCGCCCGCTTCAAGGCCCTGCGCCGGCTGCTCGACATGCAGCGCCGGCTCGCCGGATCGCTGGAGCAGGTGCGCGCAGTGGCCAACGGCGTGATCGACGGGATCATCTCGGCGGATGAGAAGGGCACGATCCTCTCCGTCAATCGTTCTGCCACCCAGATCTTCGGCTACACCGCCAACGAGCTGGTCGGCCAGAACCTGCGGATGCTGATGCCCAACCCCCACCGGGACAAGCACGACGAATACCTTGGCCGCTACCTGAGCACCGGCGAGAAGCACGTGGTCGGCCAGATCCGCGAGCTCTCCGGCGTGCGCAAGGACGGCACCGAGTTTCCGCTGGAGCTGGGGGTCTCCGACATCACCCTGCCCAACCGCCGGATGTTCATCGGCGTGGTGCGCGATGTCTCCGAGATGCGCCGCATCCAGCGCCAGCTGGCCGAGGACGCGGCGCGGCTGCAGCGCTACCACGACGAATCCGAGCGCGAGCAGGAGCTCGCCATGGCGATCATGGAGCGCCAGGTGCGCAGTGACTGGCTGCGCGACGGCGCCGTGCAGTACGCGGTGATGCCGGCGCGCAACTTCTCCGGCGACGTGGTGGCCGTGGCCCGCTCGCCCCAGGGCGCGCTCTACGCCATGCTGGCCGACGCTACCGGTCACGGCCTGGCGGCGGCGGTGAGCGTGCTGCCGGCCCTCGGCGCCTTCTACCGGGGCGCCGCGGCCAACCAGTCACTCACCGAACTGGTGACCGAACTCAACGGCCTGCTGTGCGGCCTGCTGCCCAAGGGGCGTTTCGTGGCCGCATCGCTGGTGCGCCTCGAGGCGGGCACCCACAAGGGCCAGATCTGGGTGGGCGGCGTGCCCGACGTGCTGCGCATCGACGACGGCGGCAAGGTGGTGCAGCGCTTCATCTCCCGCCAGCTCCCGCTGGGCATCCTCCCTTCCGAAGAAGCGGGGATCAGCCACGAGGAGTTCGTCTGGAGCGAGGTGTCGCAGATCGTGCTGTGTTCCGACGGCCTCACCGAGGCGGAGAACGCCAGCGGCGAAGCCTTCGGGATGCGTGGCCTGGAGGCGACGCTGCAGGGCTCGCCGCGCAGTGGTCGGGTCAGCCGGTTGCGTCAGGCGCTCACCCGTCACCTGGGGCGCCAGGCCGCCGGTGACGACGTCTCGGTGCTGATCCTCGACTGCGCCGTGTAAGCCCCCGCCGTCGGGCGGCGCAGCGCAGGGCCGAAGCTGGCGTGCTTTTTGCTGAGGTAAGTCGGTACTCTTTAAGGTCCGAATTCCCATGCTACGAGTGCTGGTTGTCGATTCCTCCCGCGAGCGCGCCGCCGACGTCTGTTCGGCCATCGCGCTGGCCGGTCATCAGGTGGCGGCCGTGCTTTCCAGTGCCCTGGAGCTGTCCGATCAGGTGCTGAACACCAAGCCCGACGTGATCTTCATTCAGGCCGATTCCCCCAGCCGGGACACCCTGGAACACCTCGCGATCATGAACCGGGACTGCCCGCGCCCGGTGCTGCTGTTCTCCCAGGATGCCGATTCCGAGATGATCCGCCGCGCCGTGAAGGCCGGCGTGTCGTCGTATGTCGTTGATTCCGTGTCACCTGCGCGCCTGGACGCGGTGGTCGAGGTGGCCATCGCCCAGTTCGAAGCCTTCCAGCACATGCGCGCCGAGCGCGACGACGCCACCCGCAAGCTCTCCGAGCGGATCACCATCGACCGGGCCAAGGGCGTGCTGATGAAAGCCCGCGGCCTCGACGAGAACGCGGCCTATCACGCGCTGCGCAAACTGGCGATGGAGCGGGGCCGCAAGCTGGCCGACGTGGCCCAGGACGTGATCGACATGTCTAACCTTTTGCTGTGACGTAATCCGAAAGTGGTAGTTGCCCCGCGGGCGGGGCCTTGATTCGGGGCGGAGGCGCGTTGGCGGCTCTGCCCCGAATCCCTTTGAAACGCCCGCCGCGCCCAGGAGGCTGCCGTGCGTTGCGGCCGGATGATCCGGCGTGGTGCGAAACCGGCGGGTGTTGCACTGCAACAGTGCATCAGAAAGGGGTGATTCAACTACCCAAAAGGGGGTAGGAATTCACCCAAAACAATCTTTGTTATACAAATCAATGAATTAAAAATACTGGCACGGTCCTCGCTAAATGTTGGTTGTCGGACCAACGGCGGCCCGACTTGATCAGGCGATCTCACTTGGACAAGGGCGTCCATCCCCTCGCGGGTTATTGCGGGGAGATGTGGCGCCCGTTTTTTTTTGAATTTTCGATTTCACGATCAGGGGCGAGCGATGAGCAAGCAATTCGACGACAAGTTTCTTTCCCGCCGCGGCTTTCTCAAGGCTGGGGCTGGCCTCGGAGGTATGGCGGCAATGGGCACGATGATTCCTGCGGGTGGTGTGTGGGCTGCCGGTTCGGACAAGCCGGAGATCGAGGAGGTGAAGATCGGCTTCATCCCGCTGACCGACTGTTCGTCGGTGGTGATGGCCTCGGTGATGGGCTTCGACAAGAAGTACGGCATCAAGATCACCCCCAGCAAGGAAGCCTCCTGGGCCGGCGTGCGCGACAAGCTCGCCAACGGCGAACTCCACGCCGCCCACGTGCTGTACGGCCTGGTGTATGGCCTGCACCTGGGCATCGGCGGCCCCAAGAAAGACATGGCCGTGCTCATGACCCTCAACAACAACGGCCAGGCCATCACCCTCTCCAACGGCCTCAAGGACAAGGGCGCGGTGGATGGTGCCTCCCTCGCCAAGGTGATCGCGAAGAAGGAAAAGGAATACACCTTCGCCCAGACCTTCCCCACCGGCACCCACGCCATGTGGCTGTACTACTGGCTGGCCGCCCACGACATCGACCCGTTCAAGGACGTGAAGAACATCGTCGTGCCGCCCCCGCAGATGGTCGCCAACATGCGCGTCGGCAACATGGACGGCTACTGCGTGGGCGAACCCTGGAACCAGCGCGCCATCGTCGACAAGATCGGCTTTACGGCCGTGACCACCCAGGACATCTGGACCGACCACCCCGAGAAGGTGCTGGGTTCCACCGCCGAATTTGCGGCCAAGTACCCCAACACCGCCCGGGCGATGATCTGCGCGATCCTCGAAGCCTCCAAGTGGATCGACGCCAGCGCCGCCAACCGCTCGAAGACCGCCGAGACGGTGGCCGCCAAGAGCTACGTGAATACCGACGTGGATGTGATCCGCAGCCGGATGATTGGCCAGTACGAAAACGGCCTGGGCAAGAGCTGGTCCGAAAAGAACTACATGAAGTTCTACAACGACGGCCAGGTGAACTACCCCTACCTGTCGGACGGCATGTGGTTCCTCACCCAGCACAAGCGCTGGGGCCTCCTCAAGCAGGACGTGGATTACCTCGCCGTGGCCAAGGCCATCAACAAGACCGAGCTCTACAAGCAGGCCGCCAGCATCGTCGGCGCGCCGGTGCCCAAGTCGGACTTCCGCACCTCCAAGCTCATCGACGGCGTGGTGTGGGACGGCAAGGACCCGAAGAAGTACGCCGCCAGCTTCAAGATCAAGGCCTGACCGGCGGGCGGGCCGGCACCACCGGCCCGCCACCCCAAACCCCGATTCAATCCCGCACGCAACCCGACAGGCTCACCCGCCGTCACGAAGATCACGGAGATCACCATGACCACTGCATCGCTAACGTCCGGCCTCGTTGCCGTCCGGCCCGAAGCCGAGTCTGCCCCGGTCGTCCGGGGTGAAGTCACCAAGACAGAGGATTCCAAGATGGGCGCCACGACCCACACCGACAAAGCCGCCGCCGCGCCCGCCAAGGCAGACGATTCCGTCTCCTTCGGCACCCACCTGGGCAACTTCGTCCGCAAGGTCATCCCGCCGCTGCTCGGTTTCGCGCTGGTGATCGGCGTGTGGGCGCTGGTGTCGATGAAATCCGCCGACTTCCCCGGCCCCGGCAAAACCTGGGACGCCGCCGTCGTGCTGTTCTCCGACCCCTTCTACAGCAACGGCCCCAACGACCAGGGCATCGGCTGGAACATCCTGTCGTCTCTCAAGCGCGTCGCCATCGGCTTCGGCGTGGCCGCGCTGGTGGGCATCCCGCTGGGCTTCATCATCGGCCGCTTCGCCTTCATGAACAGCATGCTCGAGCCGATCATCAGCATCCTGCGTCCGGTCTCGCCGCTGGCCTGGCTGCCCATCGGGCTGATGGTCTTCAAGGCCGCCGACCCGGCCTCGACATGGACGATCTTCATCTGCTCCATCTGGCCGATGATCCTCAACACCGCCCAGGGCGTGCAGCGCGTGCCGCAGGATTACCTCAACGTGGCGCGGGTGCTCAACCTCTCCGAGTTCAAGATCATCACCAAGATTTTGTTCCCCTCGGTGCTGCCCTACATGCTCACCGGCATCCGCCTGTCCATCGGCACCGCCTGGCTGGTGATCGTCGCGGCCGAAATGCTCACCGGCGGCGTCGGCATCGGCTTCTGGGTGTGGGACGAATGGAACAACCTCAAGGTCGAGCACATCATCATCGCCATCTTCGTGATCGGCATCGTCGGCCTCCTGCTCGAACAACTCCTGCTGCTGATCGCCCGCCGCTTCAGCTACGGCGCCAACTGATCCCCACCCGAGGAGAAATCAAATGAACGCCATCGTCAAAGTCGAAAACGTCGGCATGAGCTTCGACACCAAGAAAGGCCGCTTCATCGCCCTGCAGAACGTCAATCTGCAGATCAAAAAGGGCGAAGTCGTCTCGCTCATCGGCCACTCGGGCTGCGGCAAATCCACGCTGCTCAACCTCATCGCCGGCCTCACCCTGCCCACCTCGGGCGTGATGCTGTGCAACGGCCGCGAGATCGCCGGCCCCGGCCCCGAGCGGGCGGTGGTCTTCCAGAACCACTCGCTCCTGCCCTGGCTCAACTGCTTCGAGAACGTCTACCTCGCCGTCGAGCGCGTGTTCGGCACCAAGGAAGGCAAGGAAAAGCTCAAGGCCCGCACCAACGAAGCCCTCGAGATGGTGCACATGAGCCACGCCGCCCAGAAACTGCCCCACGAAATCTCCGGCGGCATGAAGCAGCGCATCGGCATCGCCCGCGCCTTTGCGATGGAGCCCCAGATCCTGCTGATGGACGAACCCTTCGGCGCCCTCGACGCGCTCACCCGCGCCTCGCTGCAGGACGAACTCATCGGCGTGATGGAAAAGACCGGCGCCACCGTGGTGATGGTCACCCACGACGTGGATGAAGCCGTGCTCCTCTCCGACCGCGTCGTGATGATGACCAACGGCCCCGCCGCCACCATCGGCGAGATCCTCGAAGTGAAGCTCCCCAAACCCCGCGACCGCCTCGCCCTGGCCCACGACCCCCACTTCGTCGAATGCCGCGCGGCGATTCTGGAGTTTTTGTATCAGAAGCAGATGAAGAAGGCGGCTTGAGGGGGGCGGGCTTTTTCGGCCTGATGCAAGCCATGCAACCAAGCACAACGCCGGCCCGTAGGGCCGGCGTTGTTGCGTTTACACGCTGGGCATTACGGCGATGGTATCGGGCTCGAACGGCTGTGAACGACAAACTAATCGGAAGGCATTGCGCAATGCCTCCACGGCTTCAAACGAAGCCGGCACGGGCCGACGACGATCCGTCACGAGAGTGAAGAAGAGGGGGATCCGAGAACGATGGTGCGTCGAGAGCATATTGAAGGTGTTGAGTTACGCTGCGCTAACCCGATCTACTCGGAATGGAATTCATGAGAGTTGCATTGCTGAATGCATCTTGATCTCATACGTAACGTCCGGGCGTCTCGGAGTAATGACTTCGTCGAACACTTCTTGGATGAACGGAGCGACCCAATACTGCGAATCTTCCTCTGGCTCCATACCGCACTCTAGGGCATCCAGATGATCACTGGACATCATGTAATGGTCGTTTAAATAAAAGATGTAGCCGATGTGCTGGATGAATATATCTCTTGCGTCCTCAGAAAATCGATCAAGCCACCAGTCGCGATCTTTTATGTGCACTCTGTCGTCATTTAGCATCGCATGCCGAAAAAAATTGTAATGGGTGTGATCGTTGCACCTCTCACGAAGGTGTTTGTATCGGTCATCTACGCCAAACACAGCGGTGATCGGTTTGAGTGTTGGGGAGGCTTTGATGTATCGAGACATCACCCGGTACTCCGGCAGTGTTTCCTTTCCCTGAAGCCAATTAGTGATCTTCTGAACGACGAAGTTTTCGATGCTGAAATTATCGTGGAGGTAGAGGTTCGAGTAGACGTTGATTATCGTCGAGTCGTAGTACTTCCTTAGTAACGCGTATGCGTCATTGATCCGCCCCGCAAGCAGAATTGTTTTTATTGAGTCAATCGTGCCTTGAATCGAGGAGTAGACGTAGGTGTCGATATTGCCGATTGCCTTGGTACCCAAGGTAGCGAAGGAGAATACCGACGTCGCAAGGTGCTCATAAAATTTCATGTATTGCTGAAGTTCAGCGAATACACGATGTTCCTGGTATGCCTTGTCGGTGACCTGCACTGGAGACGCCTCGCTTAGATTGATGTCCTACGTTAACTGTCGGGCGCAGTGCGGGTCGGAAATCGAGACAAACGCCTGCGTGAGCGGCATCAAGGACCGATGACCTTTAGTATCAGCGCTGCCAGTAGCGAGGTTGCGCCCAGGAAGAATGTGCAGATCATGACGTTGTAACTGATGTACGCGTTCTCATACCAACCTTCTGGTAGCGGACGTTTCTCCAGTGGAAGCCCGGAACGTTGCTCCAACCTTCCAACGGCAAGTGCTTGATACACAATGGCGCCCAGCACCGCGATCAGAAAAAAGGCGGAGGCCATGACAAGAACCAAGTTCGGCCAGAAGTATTTCGCGTCACCTGCGACAAATACCGAGACTGCTAAAGCAGCAGTGGCAGTTTGCGAGTAGGACTTGGCTGCATCGATGTAAAAAGCAACGATATGCGCATCTCGTTCGTATTGGTCTTTTGCCACGGTGCATCCTTGGTGGGTTACTGACGCATAACGTGAAATGGAAGACAAATGTTGCGTCCCGTAGGGTAGAAGGCAGTCGTCTACCCCACGGATTTGCTCTAACCAACTGTTTTAATCAAGCAGTGCAGGATCCATTGCGTCAGGCTGTCGCCAATCCTCCTGCCGTCCTCCAGCACTGTATGCCGTAGCAATCTACCGCGCGTCGCTTCCGGTCGCAAGCATGTCGTCTGCCTGCTTCGGTGGATCGGATGACATTGGGCGAAAGAAGGAACACAGCCCGAAAGCCCCACAGCACTCCCGGGCCTTACCTCAACCCATCAACCCTTGTCAGCAGCCTTGGCGCTGCGCTTGGGGCGGCTGCGTTCGGATTTCTTCTTCATCCCCAGTGCGGCGATCTGGTCGGAGTCGGGGCCGAAGAGGACGACGGCTTCGTCTTTTACGCCCATCGCGATCTTGTGGACGGCGTTGCGGTCGGTGAGGAGGGCGCTGCGGGCGGCGGCGAGGGTGTTCTCGGCGAGGATGACGGCGGTTTCCGATTTGTCGAGTTGCTCGAGCGCGACCGTGGCGGATTCCAGGCTGTAGGCGGGGTTGTGCGGGGTGTAGCCGTCGATGCCCGAGAGGGCGCGGATCAGTTCGATGTCGTTCTTGAGTTGCTGCGGGGAGATGCGGGGGATAGCGCCGGTGGTCATGTTTCCTCCTGGGTGACGGCTTGCCGGATGGCGTTATAAAAATGTCATGATATCCAAAACAATGCCATCGGGGAATGTTGTATGAGTTTGATGGCGGCAGGCGCGGGTTGTGTGGAGGAGGATGAAGCCGATGCGTGGGGTGGGCGAGGGATGGTCAGGGCGGCGGGAGGCGTGCGCAATGCGTGCGTGAAGGTGTTGCCGCGTGGCGGGAGGTGTTTCGAGGGGGTAGGTCGGGTTAGCGCAGCGTAACCCGACATTCCACGGGCGGATTGGGGGCATGCGCCGCGCGGGGTTCGACCGTATCGAATGCGGTTTCGATGTTTCCCGAGCGGGTTGGGCGGGGGCGTTGTCGGGCTACGCTGCGCTAACCCGATCTAGCTTCTGCGCGGGGTGTGATTGCTTCTCGCAGGGCTGAGAGAAGCATTCGCAGGCCTGCGAGAAGCAATCGCAGGCGTGTGTGAAGGATTCGCAGGGCTGAGAGAAGCAATCTCAGGGGTGCGTGAAGCAATCTCAGGGCTGTGAGAAGCAAACTCAGGGGTGAGAGAAGCAATCTCAGGCCTGCGTGAAGGATTCGCAGCCTTGCGAGAAGGATTCACCGCCCTGGTTGTAGGTCGGACTTCAGTCCGACACGCGGTCTGCACCCCCGTTGTCGGACTGAAGTCCGACCTACAGGGGGGTGCGGCTTATTTGAGGGGGAAACCGCGGGCGTTGAGGGCTTCGACCAGCCGGTCGCGGCCGGTGAGGGCGGCGGCGTCGCGGATGCGCTTGGCGGAGTGGTTGGACCAGGTGCCGCGGACCTTCATGCCCTGGCTGGCGTAGAAGGCGGTCATGGCGCCGTCGTATTCGGCGAGGCCGGCGGCCTGGGCCGGGAGGGAGTAGGTCTCGTGGTGCAGCACCACGGACTGCGGCGGGCGCGGTTTGACGGCCGCCGGCTGGGCGGGGTCGGGCGTGCCAACGCACAAACCGAACACTGCCACGGTGCGGGGCGGGAGCTGCAGCTCGGCGGCCACGGCTTCGGGCTGGTTGCGGATGCCGCCGATGTAGACGGTGCCGAGGCCGAGGGATTCGGCGGCGGTCACGGCGTTCTGGGCGGCCAGGGAGGCGTCGATGAAGCCCACTTGCAGCATCTCGAGGTAATCCAGCGCGGCGTGGGCTTCGCCTGCGGTGGTGGCGACCTGTTCGAGCCGGGCGAGATCGGCCAGCCAGACGAGGAAGAGGGGGGCTTGGCGGATGTGGGGCTGGTCGCCGGCCATGATGGAGAGGCGCGCCTTGCGCTCGGGGTCGCGCACCGCGACGACGCTCCAGGCGTGCAGGTTGGAGGAGCTGGCGGCGGACTGGGCGGCGGCCACGATGGCGGCCAGCTGGTCATCCGAGACCGGATCGGGCAGGTAGGCGCGCACCGAGCGGTGGGCCAGCAGGTGGTCGATGATCGGCGAGCCGGCGGCGGGGACGGCTGGTTCGGGCGAGCCGTAGCGGGCCTGGTAGAGGGCCTGTTGGTTGGGGGTGGGGGCGTTCATGGCGTTCCTGACGTGTGACCCGGCAGGGGCGGGACGCCGCCTGCCGTCAAGTCCGTGATTTTAGCGCCAGGAACGCCGGGGGGATCAGCCCTCGCGGGTGCGGCGGCTGCGGGCGGGGGGTGCCACTTCGACCTTCTCGGCCGGGTCGGCGTCGCCGGCGAGGGCTTCGGACACCTGCCGCACCTGCTCCTCGACCATGTCGGTGCTCTGGGCGGCGGCATCGGCGAGGCCGTTGAAGCCGGATTCGGCCTGACGCAGGGCTTCGCGGGCGTGGTCGATCAGGGCTTCGCCGGTGGCGTCGGCGGAGAGGGCCGCGCGGTCCATCTGACGCTGCAGCACGGTGTCGAACACGGCCACCTGATCCTTGGCCATCTGCAGCAGGGCCTGCTGGGCGTCGCCGAAGATCTCGAAGCATTCGCTCACCAGCCCGGCGGATTCGCCGCGCCATTCGGCGAGGCGTTCGAGGGGCAGGGTGTCGAAGCGGAAGCTGCGCGCTTCGGCGAGCTCTTCGAGCTGGTCGCGGCCTTCGTCCAGGGCCAGGCGTCCGGCGCGCAGGGCGAGCTCGGACAGCCGCTCGGTGGCCTCGACCCAGGCGCGGGAGGCGGCGTGCAGGTTGTCGATGGTGTGGATGCGGGTGTGCTGGATGTCGCTGGGCGAGATGTACATGGCTGTCTCCGGATGGGTGGGAGGGACGGCCAGCTTAGGCCGCCCCCGTTGCAGCCGGATGACATCGGCGCGCGCTGCTCAGGGCGTGAGGCGCTCCATCATGCGCACCAGATCGGGGATGGAGGCGGCGCCCATCTTGCGCATCACGTTGTGGCGATGGACCTTGACGGTCATCTCGGTGACGCCCAGCTCGGCCGCGGCCTGCTTGTTGAGGGCGCCCTTGATGACGTAGGCGATCACCTCCTTCTCGCGCGCCGTGAGGGACGCGTATTTGCGCCGGATCTCGTCCACCTCGCCGTGCTCCTTGCGGGCGGCGCGGGCGCGGGTGAGGGCGGTGTCGATGGCGCCGAGCAGGTCTTCGTCGCGGAAGGGTTTGGGCAGGAACTCGGCCGCGCCTTCCTTCATCGCCCGCACCGCCATGGGGATGTCGCCGTGGGCGGTGATGAAGATGATGGGGATGTCGTCGCCGGCGCGGGCGAGGGTCTGCTGCAGCTCGGTGCCGGTCATGCCCGGCATGCGCACGTCGAGCACCAGGCAGGCCACGCCGGGCTCGCGCGGAGCGGCGAGGAAATCCGCCGCCGACGGATAGGTGCGCACCGCCAGCCCCACCGAACGCAGCAGGCTGCTGAGGGCTTCGCGCACCGAGAGGTCGTCGTCGACGACGTGGACGAGGTCGGGCTGGGTCATGGAAATCCGGTTTGGCATCGCTTGACGATAAAGTCTGCAGGTCGGACTTCAGTCCGACACCCCATGTTGATCCTGCGCCGGGCTTGTCGGACTGAAGTCCGACCTACAGGGGGGCTATCGACCAATGGGGGCTTTTTCTCTGGCGTCATGGGTGTAGGCGGGTGGTGTTCAGGCATCGGGGAGGGTGAACACGAAGCACGCGCCGCCGGGTTGGGTGCGGTCGAGCCACAGGCGGCCGCCGTGGTTCTCGATGATCGAGCGGCTGATGGCGAGGCCCATGCCCAGCCCGTCGGGCTTGGTGGAGAAGAAGGCGTCGAAGAGCTTCGCCTCGCTCTCGGGGCGGATGCCGGGGCCGCTGTCGTGCACCGCGATGCGCACGCCGCCGGTGGGTTCGGCGCTAACAATGATCGCCAGCGCGCGGGCGCCGGCGGGCGTGTCGCGCAGGGCATCCACCGCATTGACGATGAGGTTGAGGATCACCTGCTGCAACTGCACCGCGTCGGCGGTGAAGGCCGGCGGCGGGTCGGGCAGCTGGACGCGCACCTGCACGCCGTTGTCGGTGAGCATGGCCTGGAGCATCTGCAGCAGCTCGTCCAGCAGGCGGGCGATGTCGATGCCCTCGCGGCGGAGCTCGCCGGCCCGCAGGAACTTGCGGATGCGCGCGATCACCTCGCCGGCCAGGGTGGCGTCGCGATTGACCCGGTGCAGCGCGGCGGCCACCTCGTCGAGGTTGGGCGTGGCCAGTGACAGCCAGCGCAGGGCGGCCTGGCTGTTGGTGATGACGGCGGCGAGGGGTTGATTCACCTCGTGGGCGATGGAGGCCACCAGCTCGCCCATCGCGGTGAAGCGCGACACCCGGGCGAGTTCGGCCCGGGTGGCGGCGAGGGAGCGTTCGGCCTCCATCCGCGAGGTGATGTCCTCGACGATCACGGCCAGCATCGGGCCGTCCTCGGCCATCGCCGGGATGCGCGAGGCGGACACGTTGGCCCACAGGTAGCCGCCGCCGCGCCGCTCGTAGCGCTTTTGCGTGTGGTAGGCCGGCAGCTCGCCATCGACAAGGCCGTGCACGTTGCGCGCGGTGGTGGCGCGCTCGGAGGCCTCGGTGATGGCGATCAGCGACACGCCGGCGATGTCGTCGGGCCCGTAGCCGAGCATGTGCTGCAGGGCCGGGTTGGCGGAGAGGATGCGGCCGTCCCGGTCGGCCAGCGCGATGCCGACGGCGGTGTTCTCGTAGAGCCCGAGCCAGCGGCGGTCGGCCACCTGCAGGGCGGTGAAGCTGCGCTGCAGGGATTTGCGGCTCTCCACGAGCCCGGCGGTGAGCTCCCAGATGTCCGAGGCCTGGGTCTGCAGCTCTTTCTGCAGGATGTCGACGGTGCGCTTGACGGTGACGAGGTTGTGCACCCGGGCGCGTAGCTCCTGGGGCGAGAAGGGTTTGGTGAGGTAGTCCTGGGCGAGCTCTTCGAGCAGCCGTTCGCGCAGCGCGTCGTCGGCGCGGGCCGAGAGCACCAGCGCCGGCACGTTGGGGAAGTCCGGCCGGCTGCGCAGGGTGCGCAGAAAGGTCTCGCCGTCGCAGCGGGGCATCATCAGGTCGGTGACGATGAGGTCCGGCGGGTCGGCGAGGGCCGCTTTGATCCCGTCGTCGCCGTCTTCCTCGAGGGTGACGTTGTATTCGTCCACCAGCACGTCGTGGAGGAAGTGGCGCAGGTCCGGGTTGTCCTCCACCACCAGCACCCGCGGCTGGCCGGGGCGGAAGGCCGGCGTCGGGGCGAGCTCGGGCGCGTGGAGGGCCGGCGCGGCGGCGTCGGCGGGCAGG